>NZ_JANQCW010000002.1:0-138557 GCF_024723635.1 Campylobacter sp. W0066.1
TTAGCTAAAATAATTTCTTTATTAAATTCCTCGCTTAAAAGCTCTTCTAAATCAGAAACTAAACTGACTAAAGCTAGAGAGTCTAAATTTCCATTTATACCATAAATTTTTGTTTTTAAATTAGGGTTTTTAAAATCATCATTTTCTAACTCGTCGGCTAAATTTTTCAACGAATAAAAAATTATATTTTGAATTTTTTCTTGCATAATTTAATCCTTAATTATTGATTTACACTACTTGGAATATTAACTATTCTTTCACTTAAAAATTTAGCATTAGTCAAGTCGCCACATTGACAATCTTTATAAATTTTTAATTCATTGCTTAAAACCCATATAGGTCTTGTCATTATACCATTTTTATTACTATATTCTAAAAATAAATCTTTATCTTTGGTATTTTCAAACATAATAGCATTAAGCCAAAAATTAGGCTTGGTTCCTGATCTTGCTTTGATAAATTTTATAGGAAAATCATTTTGTTCAAAAAAATTTTCATATGATTTTGAAAGTTCCATTTTTATAGATAAAAATTTCTCCAATTGTTCTATTTGAGCTACAGCTAAAGCTGCATTAATATTAGGTAATCTATAATTATAAGCTATAGAATCATGTTTATACTTATAGATGTGAGGAAGTTTAGCTGTCGTACTTAAATGCTTAAGCTTTTTAGCTAAATTTTCATCATTAGTTAAAATTGCGCCACCACCACCACATGTAATAGTCTTATTTCCATTAAAACTTAAAATTCCACAAACTCCAAAATTGCCTGTGTGGATAAAATCATTGTTATATAAAACATAACTTCCTAAACTCTCAGCAGCATCTTCTATCAAATGAATATTCCATTTTTGACAAAGCTCTTTTATTTCTAGTATTCTTACAGGATGTCCAAAAGTATGCATAGGAACACAGGCTTTTATAACTTTTTTAGTTTTTTTATTAATAGTATAACCATCTTTCATCTGTGCATTTGTATTAAGAAAATTTTCTAGAGCAAATGGTGACATCCCCATACTATCTATATCAACATCAATATAAACTGGTTTTGCCCCAGTATAAGCAATAGCATTGCTTGTAGCTATGAAAGATAAGGGTTGTGTAATAACTTCACAATTTTCATCAACACCTAAAGCATGCAAACTGAGATGCAAAGCACTGGTGCCATTAGTAGTCGCCACAGCATATTTGGCACCACAAAAATTTGCGATATCAAGTTCAAATCTATCTACAAATTTTCCCACACTAGACACAAAACCACTATCTATACATTCATTTAGATATTTTTTTTCATTACCTTGGAATTTTGGCTCATGCAATGGTATATAATCATTTGTTTTATATATTGTTTTTATAAAATTTAAAATACTATCATAATACATATCAAACCTTGATTATATGTTATAAATATCACTTTTGTATTTTTTTAAATTTAAAGGATTACTAAACCACTCTATAGTTTGAACTAAGCCTTTTTCTATATCATATTGTGGTGAAAAGCTAGTAAGGCTTTTAATCTTGCTATTGTCACACCATAGTCTAAATACTTCACTATTTTCAGGTCTGATACGTTCATTTTCTGTGATAAATTCTACATTTGATCTCATAAGTTTTTTAATGAGTTCTAAAGTATCTTTTATGCTTATTTCATAATTTGATCCTATATTTACCACTTCACCTATAGCCTTTTGACATTTAGCTAACTCTAAAAACCCTAAACAAGTATCTTTTACATAATTAAAATCTCTAGTAGGACTTACATCTCCAAGCTTTATCTGTTTAGCTCCATTTGCAATTTGAGTGATGATAGTTGGGATCACCGCCCTTGCACTTTGCCTTGGACCATAGGTATTAAAAGGTCTTGCTATGGTCAGTGGGAGATTGAAAGCATTATAAAAACTCATCGCCATAGCATCAGCACTTATTTTACTTGCTGAATATGGACTTTGTGCTTGTAAAGGATGTCTTTCATCAATAGGCACATACAAAGCCGTACCATAAACCTCACTTGTACTTGTGTGAATAATACGCTTTACATTATTTTCTAATGCACTTTGGCAGATATTTAAAGTACCCTTTATATTAACATCCACATAACTATCTGGAGCAACATAAGAAAAAGGTATGGCTATTAAAGCTGCCAAATGAAAAATAATTTCTACATCTTTAGTGATGTTTTTGCAAAAATGTGGATCTCTAATATCTCCACAAACTACTTCAATATCTTTTAAACACTCTATATCTTCAAGCCAACCCCAATAATTAAAAGAATTATACTGACTTAAAGCTTTAATTTTATAACCATAAAACAAAGAATCCTTGTCTTTACTTTGTGTATAAAGCATTTCAACCAAATGTGAACCTATAAAACCATCTGCACCTGTAACTAATATCTTTTTCATTATTTATTACCTTAAAATAATTTTTTTAATCTACTGTATAATTAGCTATTTTATAATAAAATTTAAGCATATCAATTTGCTCATTTAATGTACATAAATCATCTGTTAAATTATGTAAAAAATTCTTTAATTGCAAATAAAGTCCTGGTTTATATTCTGTATCTAAAGTATAATCAATATCATTATAAAAATCTATGGATATTTCGCCTTTATTTTGTATAAGAAGTTTTTCCAATGGTTTAAAAACTAATCTATAATTATCTGTTAATATTTCAACAACCCACCTTCCAGGACTCTTCCAATTAGATTGATAGGCAAACAAAGCATTATTTTCACTAACTCCGCATCCACAAAAAGAAGAAGCTGAAGGATGCCAATCTAAAGCACAATTTGTATAAGAGGTTAATTTTTTAGGCTTACCACCAAGAAAAAAAGCTAAATCAACAACATGTGTAGAATTACACAAAAACCATTTATTTTTTACCAATGAAGACTTATCTAATTTTTCGATCACATGACTCCATTCAGTAAAATCAAAATTAAAGGATCTTACACCCCCATCTTTTAAAATCAACTCTTTTGCCTTCAAAACAGACGCATAAAATCTTCTATTGTATGCCACATAAATATTAGAATTTATCTTTTTAGCCTCATCATTTAAAAGCAAAAATTCACTATACCTTAAAGATCCTGGCTTTTCTAATAAAATATTTTTTATTCCATACTTAAGAAGCAAAAGACAATTCTCAAATAATGATTCAACATTTGTCGCAACAATTACATGAGAAGGTTTTTTACCGTTTTGCATAAGAATAAACTTTTGCAATCCTCCAACAAAAACCTCTTTGTTAGTTTTTATTTTACATACATTTGCACTACTCTCTCCTCTTCCAATGCATAAAAAATCAACATTAAGAGTCTGTAAAACTTTAATATAATCTTGAGCCATTTGACCACAACCAACAAGCCATACCATTTCAATATCCTTTAAATTTTTTAAGTAATTGGACAATAATCATATTTATTTTTACCAAAACTATTAATATGTGCAATCAAAGGAAGTATAAATTTCAAATGTAATTCCATAGCATCTTTATATTCAGGAAGTTGACAAGAATCATTCAATATATCTTCAAGTAAGATTGCACTTAACTCGCTTTGAAAATAACAAATTTTTTCTTCAAAACATTCAAATCTATCCCAATTATTATTTTCTCCTTGAATATAATAAAGACCTTTATTTTCATCAACAATAATACGCATATCATCTAAGCAAATATCAATAAGAAGAGGGGAACAATTTTCCATCGAAGTTAAAGAAAATAAAGCCCTATTGGTTCTTCCTGTAATAATACCATTTATCTCTAAAAATCCTTTTCTTTTAGAAGAATATAATGCTTTATTTACATTTGATAAATCTAAAGATTCTATCTTACTCTGTGATAAAAATTCTATACAATCCAAAAAATGCAAAGCATTACAAGCCATACCCCAGCTTCCACCAGAAATAGAAAAAGAAAGATATTTGCTATCTTTTAAATTATCTTGAATTCTTCTATAAAAAGGAAACATTCTTCTAGTGTGATTTACCCAACACCGTATATTATTTTCATTAATAAGTTTCAATGCTTTATAATATTCTTCCTCTTTTTGAAATAAAACTTTTTCCAAAATAATTTTTTTAATTCGCTTTTTACTGACCAACTCCTCAAGAATTTTATATCTTACATCAGAAGAAGTTGCTATCACAGCAAAACTAATATCTTCATACACCTCATCAATAGAATCTATAAAAAAATATTTCTTACCTTTCTTATTGACGTCATCACAAAGCATATTATTTAAATTAACTCTTGAAAATTCATTAGGCTCTAATATTTGAACCATAATTTCACGATTCGAATTGAAAAAACCTTGCATATACCTAGATCCTAATTGTCCACAACCTATTAAAAGTATTTTTACCATAAATAATTCCTTAACATTTTTATCCGATTATAAGTTAATATTATAAGAAATCAAATTTTCCCTATCGCATAAAGTTGTATAATACCTACTATTTTTTCATCTTGAGTGACAACTATTTCTTTGATTTTATGTTTTAGCATAAGCTCTTCTGCTTCACTTGCCATAGCGTTTGCTTCTATAGTTTTTGGACTCTCACTCATGATTTCTTTAGCTTTAAAATCAAATCTTGGCTTATCATTTGCTCTTAATGCTCTTCTTAAATCCCCATCTGTGATGATTCCAATTAGTTTTTCATTTTCAAGTACTATACAAAGCCCTAACTTACCGCTAGTCATCACATCAACTAACTCATTAAATTCACTCTCAGGGCTTACTATAGGTAGATTATTTGACACCATCAAATCGCCTACTCTAGTTAAAAGCTTTCTACCCAAGCTTCCCCCTGGATGAAATAAAGCAAAATCATCAGGTCTAAAATTCCTTGCTCTCATCAAAGCTACTGCTATAGCATCACCCATCGCTAAAGTAGCCGTAGTAGAAGAAGTTGGAGCAAGTTGAAGCGGGCAAGCTTCTTTTTTTACTGCTATGTTTATAAAAATATCAGCTTGTTTGGCCAGGGTAGAGTTTTGATTTCCAGCCATGACAATTAAAGGAATTTTTCTTTTTTTAATTACTGGTATAAGCTTTAAAACCTCTTCAGTTTCTCCTGAATTTGAAATAGCTAAAAGCACATCCTCACTTGTGAGCATACCAAGATCTCCGTGCAATGCTTCGCCTGGATGCATAAAAAAGCTCGGGGTACCTGTGCTAGCCAAGGTTGCAGCTATCTTAGCTCCTATATGGCCTGATTTACCCATACCACTTACTACACATCTACCTTTGATAGATAAAATCAGCTCAATGGCTTTATTAAAACCTTCATCTAAATTATCGCATAAATCTAAAATCGTTTTTGATTCTATCTCAAAAACTTCTTTGGCTATTTTAATTGCATCGATTTGACTCATCTAAATTCCTATATATTTAACACTACATTAGTTGCAATAGCTATTTGATATAAAATTTGTGTTAGCATGCTAAAAATTTGTAAATTTTGGCTATCTACTTTTGGTAAAACTAAAATAGAATCTCCTGCTTTGATATCTGCTGAGCTTCTACCGCTGTATTTAGTTGCTTTACCATTAGCATTGATAACTAAAACTCTTGATATATCCGCTCTATCGCTAAAACCACCTGCTAGGTTGATATAATATCTTAATTTTTCTTTATCCATATATACAAATGCACCTGGTATAGAAACTTCACCCTGAACTAAAACAAGATTATTTTTACTAGGTACATTTACTACATCACCTTCTTCTAATACTATAGAATTATACGCTTTAACATTGTCTATAACGATTTGTCCTTTTGGTTGGGCTTGCTTTGCACGCGCAATAAATTCTAAAATCGTCTTAGCTTGAGTAGCTCTAATGCTAGCTTGCTCAGCATTGACTGAAGAACTTGTTAGAGCTAATGTTTCAAGCTCTTTAAGTTGGGCTTCTATAAGTTGTTTTTGAGTAGTCGCTACACTTTTTCTAAAAACCTGCAAGGCATTAATGTTTGATTGATCATTAACTGTAATCATTTTAGCAAGTTCAGCTAAAGTTGTGCCTTTTTTTATCACCACTGAGTGCAAACCACTATGCTCACCTTCTATACTAATGCTAATATTTTGTGCTGTATAATCAGGTCTAAACTCTATCTCATCGCCATTATATAACTTCACACCTAAAAACTGCTTTTTGCTGTAAGCATCCACATGTAATTTATGATCATCTCTATAGCTTTTTACCACAGCATTAGTTACTATAGGTTTAGCTCCTGCAACTTTGGCTATATCTTCTAAATTTAAAATATCATTACTGAGCTCAAATCTAAAAGGTTTTTGCACATCTCCTTCTACAAAAACATACTTTTGTACACTACCCACTAAAATCACATCACCCATTCTAAAAGGGAAAAGATCAAGCTGGCCTTTAAGTAAAAAGTCATATAAATCTATCTTTTTAATAACTTTATTATCTCTTAAAATTTGAATATCTCTAAAACTACCATATTCTAAATTAATTCCACTAGCTTTATCTAAATACTGTATAATAGAATCTGAACTTAGTCCTTGATAAAGACCAGGTTGATTCACATTTCCTGTAACAAATACCGATACATTTTGATAAATATCCATATCCGCATACACATAGACATTGCTTTTATAGATTTTATTAATAGCTTTTGTAATAACTTGAACCAAAGCACTATTTTTCACACCCAAAAGATTAATTGCTCCTACTTTTGGTATAAAAATATTTCCTTGAGAATCTACTGTTAAAGTTTGTATAAACTCTACTGCGCCCCAAATTTTTACATTAATCCTATCGCCTACTGCTAATTTATAATCAGGATTGTAAACATGTTGGGTAAATTTAGTAAAATTACCATTAAATAAGTGAGCACCAAAAACTTTAGTTATCGGAACTTGAGTTTGATTAAAATCACTTTGGTTGTTATCATAATTTATAATTTGTGGCTCTAAAGATGGAGTTAATGGTTGATTTTGAATTTTTGCGATTTGAGAAACATCTACCGCTGAAAATAAAAACAAAGGTAAAAGTAAAAATAAAAATATCTTTTTCATTAGTATCTATGCTCCTCTATAATCATTTTAGTAAATTTAACAATTCCATAAATCAAAGATAAAATCATAAAAGCTGTGAGTATATTATACAAAGCTTCTGGATATTTAGCACTTTGAGGTAAACTTGGACTTTGCACTATAACCACTTGTTTTATCTTTCTTAAAGCTTCTATCCTAGCACTCTCATAAGCTTTTAATGCAGCTGTGTAAGCGCTTTCTGCAAAACCTGCTTCTATGGTTAGATCTTGAAATTTAGCTGCAAGATCATTAAGTTTTTGAGAAGACTTTGGCGATGAAACTTTGGATTTTTCTTTTTGAAGTTGTTTTTTTAAAGCTGTGATTTCACTTTTTATAGTGACAATTTGTGGTGCATTATCATTTATATAACTTTGCATCATCAAAAGTTCAGCTTCTTTGGCTGCTATTTTTGATTCGAGTTCAGCAATGAGTTTTAGAGCACCTTCTGCTTGTTTGAGTGGATCAAATACTCCATATTTATTTTGAAAAGCTAATAGTTCATCTTTAGCTTTTTGATATCTTTTTTTGAACTGCAAAAGCTCTTCTTCAGCAAATTGCATTTGATCTCTTGCAGCTTTGTGTGAAATTTCATTAATAAATTTTTCACTTTCTTTAACTATAGTTGAAGCTATCAAATGTGCACTTTGTGGGTCAAAACCTTCAACTTCTACACGCAAAAGCCCATTGGCTGAATTTTCTTGAATAATCTTAACACGGTTTTGATAATACTTTAAAAACTCTTCCTGATTGGCTGATGAAGAAATACTATAAAAAAAATCAAGTTTTTGTTTTTGATATAACTCACGAATTTGAATTTTTTCTTCTAAAATATTTAGCATATCTAAAGAATGAATATAAGATTTTAAGAAAGTTATATCCTCACTTGAAAAAGAATTATTAGTTAAAAGTGCAGCAATTCCGGTGATAGCTCCGCTATCTCCTGTGGTTGATTTCACACTTAAAACACTTTCACTCACATAACGATTTGCTGCTATAAAAACATAATAAAATACAACAAATGCCGTCAAAATCAACACTATTTTGAAAGAGTTAAGTATCTTTAAATTTTTAAACTTTTTTAATAAATCATTTTGCATTTATTTTTCCTTGATACACCGCTATACCTTCATCTACATCATCATATATAGTAGCTTGTCCATCTTGCATAAATATAATTTTATCACACCATTGTTTAATTTCAGCTACATTATGTGAAACCATGATAACTTTTGACTGACTTAATTTTTCTTTATAGATTTTAGAGCTTTTTTCTCTAAATTTAGGATCTCCCACAGCACCTGCTTCATCAATCAAATAATAATCAAAGTCAAATGCCATACTTAAGCCAAAAGATATCCTAGCACTCATACCTGCTGAGTAAGTATTCATAGGCTCATCAAAAAATTTACCAAGCTCAGCAAAATCTTCAACGAATTTAATCTTTTCCTCTAAAGCCTTTCCTTTATAACCGTATACTCTAGCCACAAAGCGTGCATTATCTCTTGCTGAAAGTCTGTGTTGAAATGCACCTGCCAAGCCTAGAGGCCAAGATAGTTTTTTATTAGTGATAATCTTGCCTCTATCAGGAAGCAAGGAGCCACTTAAAAGTTTCATTAAAGTAGATTTTCCAGCACCATTGCGTCCCATTAAACCTATACTACAATTTTCAGGAAATTCAAAACTTAAGTTTTTAAAAACATAATGTCTTCCACCATTACGTAAGGGAAAAGATTTGGTTAAATTAACTAATTTTATCATCGCACCGCTATCAACTTTTCTCTAGTAAAATAATAAAAAAACAATCCCAAAAACAAAATCACACTCAAACATGCAATAGGGTAATAATAATTATAATCATCAAGCAATGGATAATTTTGAAAAAAATTATATTTTAAAAGTTCCATGATATGCAAAAGCGGATTGTAATATAAAATGTCTAAAATAGGTTTTGGAACTATCCATATAGGAAATACTACCAAAGCCGTCCAATATAAAACTATATTTAAATAATTTAATGCCATTTTTAAAGGCTCTGCAAAATGTCCTGCTATAGCAAAACACATCCCCATAGCAAAACCAAATACCACAAGCAAAAAAAGCGAAAACATCACTTCTAAAAAATGTTTAGGTATAACTTGCATATGCAAAAACCAACCTGCTAAAAACATTACGCAAATAAAAATAGTAAAATAAATACAAAACTCAAGCATAGTCCTAGCAATAAAAACATGTATAGGGCGAATAGGTTTATAAGCAAAAAGAGTTAAATTTGATCCTATACCATTTAAAAGCTGAGTAATAATGCTCCTAAACATAAAAAAAGGTATAATCCCTACTGCTAAAAATAAAAAAATAGAAATACCCTCAGGCATGATTTGATGATGAAATTCTCTAATAGCTGCCACAATAGAAGTGATTACCAAAACCACCATCATAGGCTCTCCAATCACCCAAAAATAGCCCAAATATTTATTAATACCAAATCTTGTCTTTAACTCTCTAAAAAAAAGAGCATGTATGACATTAAACATATTTTTAGCAAACCTTTTTAAATTTTCAAAATTTTTATATTATACTTTTTTATCTTATATAATATTTAACAAGGTTTAAAAATGAAAAGAAATTTCTTTGAAGAATTAGAAAAAATTTTATATCATAAAGATATTTTTAAAAAGATTGAATTATTTAATGAATTTTATGAAAATTTCAAATCTAATTTGTATGATTTTAATCATTCGCATGAAGCGATCATTTGTGAGAACTCACAAGTTAAAATCCTTCATCCTATGAAAATAAGGCGTCCAAAAGAAGCAAATAGCACTTTATCTTTAGCAAAAATATTACATTCAGTTGTGCATATAGAATATAGTGCTATAAATTTGGCTTTAGATGCTAGTTATAGGTTTAAAAACTTGCCATTGAAATTTTATCAAGATTGGCTTGAGGTAGCTGATGAGGAAATTAAGCATTTTTTACTTTTAGAAAAAACTTTAAATGAACTTGGTTTTAAATATGGAGATTTCCATGCGCATGATAATCTTGAAAAAGCCTTATTCTTAACCAAAGATAATCTTGCTCATAGAATGGGCATAGTTCATAGAGGACTTGAAGCAAAAGGACTTGATGCTAATCCTTTTGTCTTAGAAAAATTAAACACAACTAATCATCCTATAAAAAGTTTATTTAGTGAAATTTTTACCATTATATTAAATGATGAGATTAAACATGTAAATAAAGGAGATTTTTGGTGGAATTATACAAAAAAAGAAAATGATAACTATCTTGACCTTTGTGCTAAATATAAAGAATTTAATCTTTTAGGAAAAGTATATAACAAAACAGCTAGAATTCAAGCAGGATTTAATGAAAGCGAACTTCAAGAACTAGATAATTTTTATAATAAAAAATGAAATGGTGGTTAGAGGCAGAATCGAACTGCCGACACGCAGATTTTCAGTCTGCTGCTCTACCGACTGAGCTATCCAACCACTGAATTGAAGTTGTAATTATACAATAGTTTTTTTAAAAAAAGTTGAAATTTGCATAAAAATGCAAATTATTCAGAAAAAGCTCCAAATTTAAAGATTTTTTGCATTCTCAGTGCTGCTAATTCACGTTTATCGTATTGTTCTAATTCTTCTATAGCTTTTAAGACATAATCACTTAAATTTTTAATCGCATTTTCTTTATCTCTATGAGCTCCACTCATTGGCTCTTCGATGACATCATCAATCAAACCTTGAGTTTTTAAATCATCAGCAGTTACTTTCATCGCCTTAGTAGCAGCTTCGCTTTTTGATGGATCATTCCATAAAATAGCAGCACAACCCTCAGGTGAAATCACAGAAAAAACTGAATTTTTCATCATAGCAAGTTTATCAGCTACTCCTATAGCCAAAGCACCACCACTTCCACCTTCACCTATAACTACTGCTATAGTGATTGTTTTAAGGGCACTTAACTCATATAAATTTCTAGCTATAGCCTCACTTTGACCACGCTCTTCAGCACCCACTCCTGGGTAAGCACCCGGAGTATCTACTAAAAATAACACCGGTATGTCAAATTTTTCAGCCATTTTTGCCACTCTTAGAGCTTTTCTATAACCTTCAGGATGAGGCATACCAAAATTTCTATGAAGTTTATCTTTAGTACCTCTACCTTTTTGCTCACCTATAACAATAATTTTTTTACCACCTATATAGCCTGCATAACATACAATAGCAGGATCATCTCTAAAAGCACGATCACCATGAATTTCATAAGCATCGCTTAATATAGCTTGAATATAATCAAGCGCATAAGGACGATCAGGATGTCTTGCAAGCTGTAAGCGTTGATAATCACTTAAATTTTTATAAACTTTTTGAGTTTCTTTTTCAAGGTTTTTTTCTAAAATTTTTACTGCTTCATCATCGCCTTTGATTTTAGCATTTGCTAAATCCTCATCAATTTGCTGAATATTTTTTTCAAAATCTAAATAAGAAGCCATATTAATCTACTTTTTTGAAAATCACACAACCATTTGTTCCACCAAAACCAAAAGAATTGCTCATTACTACATTAACTTCGCTTTTTCTTGCAGTATTTGGTATATAGTCAAGATCACAGTTTTCATCTGCTACGATTTGATTGATAGTTGGCGGTAATACACCTTGATCAAGCGCCATTAAAGAAATAACAGCTTCAATAGCACCAGCAGCACCTAAGCAATGGCCTGTTTGACCTTTTGTAGAACTAACTAAAGGAATTTGATCTTTGAAAAGCTCTTTAATAGCTGCTGTTTCATTTTTATCATTTACCGGGGTAGAAGTTCCGTGCGCATTAATATAATCTACTTTTGGATTTCCTGCCATTTTTAAAGCTTTTTTCATAGCACGCAATGGCCCTTCTAAAGTAGGCGAAGTGATATGATGTGCGTCCGCACTTTCGCCAAAACCTACTAACTCAGCATAAATTTTAGCTCCACGCTTTTTAGCAGCCTCATACTCTTCAAACACTAAAGCACCAGCACCCTCACCCATTACAAAACCATCTCTTTCTTTATCAAATGGTCTTGAAGCCTTAGCTGGATCATCGTTTCTAGTAGAAAGAGCTTTCATAGCAGCAAAGCCACCTATACCCACAGCACAAATGGCTGCTTCAGCACCTACTACAAGCATTTTATCTGCACTACCTAAAGCTATGCTTTTATAAGCTTCGCCTATGGCATGAGTTCCCGCTGCACAAGCAGTTACACATGAGATATTTGGTCCTTGTAATCCATGTTCGATTGAAATAATCCCACCAAGCATATTAACCAAAGCTGAAGGTATAAAAAAAGGAGTAATTTTACGTGGTCCACGCTGTGCGCAAGTAACGGAATTTTTTTCTATATTTGGTAAACCACCTATACCAGCTGCTGAAACTACACCAAATTCTTCTTTGTTTAAAGTTTCATCAAATTTAGCATCTTCCATAGCTTCTCTTGCTGCTTTAATGCCAAGTTGTATAAAACGGTCTATTTTTTTAACCTCTTTAGCATCACAAACACTTAAAGGATCAAAATTTTTTACTTCAGCAGCAATTTGCACTGGAAAATCAGTGGTATCAAAAAGAGTGATTTTATCAACACCACTTTTGCCATCACAAATTGCTTTAAATGAGCTATCTTTGTCTAAGCCAAGGGCATTGATCATTCCTATACCTGTTACTACAACGCGTTTCAAACCACACTCCTTATTAAAAATTAAAATTATTTTTGAAGATTTTCTATATAATTAACAACATCTTCGATTTTTACTAGTTTTTCAGCATCGCTGTCTGGAATTTCTACATCAAATTTTTCTTCTAAAGCCATAACTAATTCAACAACATCTAAAGAATCTGCACCTAAATCTTCAATGATTTTAGATTCCATTTTAACTGCATCTTCATCAACACTAAGTTGCTCAACAACTACTTTTTTTACATCATCAAAAATTGCCATTTTTATCTCCTAGTTTAAAAAATTAAACCACATTTTACAATAAAAAAATAAATTTCTTGTTTAAAAAGTTAAAAATTAAAGATTATTACGAAAAATTTAACTATCTGTGTTTAAATAAAAGCTTAAAAATTTTAGCAAAGGTAATTGATGCTTTTAGATAAACTTATAAAAGAAAATAAAAAAACTTGGGATCGATACATCCATCATGAATTTGTAAAAAAACTTCAAAATGGCACTTTAGAAAAAGATGTGTTTTTATTTTATCTTAAACAAGATTATATCTTTTTAAATAATTATGCAAAATGCTATGCCCTGCTTGCTTTAAATGCGAACAATGCTAAAGAAATTCAATTTGCTATTAAAAATCAAAACTACACTTTAGAAGGAGAGTTAGAGCTTCATAGAAGTATTTTAAAGCTAGGTATTGATGTAGAAAAACTAGACTATAAAGATGAAAGTTTAACCAATATTGCTTATACAAGGTACTTACTAAGCGTGGGACAAAATGGAGATTATTTAGATATGCTGTGTGCTTTAAGTGCTTGTGCTATAGGCTATGCATATATAGGAGAAGAAATTTATAAAGGACTTAATAAACAAAGCTTAGAAAATCATCCTTACAAAGAGTGGATTTTAACCTATGCGGGTAAAGAATTTCAAGATGAAATCAAAGAATTTAAAGACTTTTTTAATTCTTATGCAAATAGCATTAGTGAAGAAAAATTTAAAAAATTAAATGAAATTTTTTATACTACTGTAAGACTTGAAACAGCCTTTTGGCAACACTCTTTAGAGCAAAAAATGGAAATTTAATCATCATAAAGATGATTAAATTATCAATTTAGCAATATTAATCCCCAAAAAAGCGATCAAATACGCACATAAAGATGTAAATATAAAAAGATACCACGCATATTTTTTATTTCCAGCTTCTTTAGCAAAAACTATAGTTGCTGCAAAACAAGGATTATAAATCATAACAAAAAGTATAAAAGCTACTGCTGTGCTAAAAGGGATGTTTTCTTTTATAGCTTCTTGTAAATTTAAACTTGTTTCATCAACCTCATCACCTAAAGAATAAAGCACACCCATAGTAGAAATCATCACTTCTTTAGCAGCTAAACCACTTACCAAAGATACACTAAGTTTCCAATCAAAGCCAAGTGGTGCAAAAATAAGCTCTATTGCTTTACCAAATTGTCCAAGATAACTATTTTCTATTTGAAGCTCTTGAGTTAAAGCATCTTGAGTATTATTTTCTTGTGCAGGAAAATTACTCGCAAACCAAATAAGCAAAGAAGCTATTAAAATAAATGTTCCTGCTTTTTTTAAATACATTTTGGCTTTATTAAACACCATAAACCATACCAAATTCCAATTTGGCATTCTATATTTTGGCATTTCCATTACAAAGGGTTCATCTTGTCCTTTAAAAGCACTCATTCTTAAAATTTTAGCTGCAATCAAACCCAAAAACGCACCCAAAAGATAAATCCCAAAAAGATAATTTCCCGCTACATCAGCAGGAAAAAACACTCCAACAAAAAGCACATATACAGGAAGTCTTGCGCCACAACTCATAAAATTAATAATAAAAAGAGTTAATAATCTATCTTTTTTATTTTTTAAAGTTCTTGTAGCCATAAATGCAGGTACTGAGCAACCAAAACCCGTGATTAAAGGGATGAAACTTTTACCATGTAAGCCAAATTTGTATAAAATTCCATCTAATAAAAATGCAACCCTAGCCATATATCCAGTTGTTTCAAGCAAGGCTATACCAAAAAATAAAATCATAATATTTGGTAAAAAAGTTATAACCGCACCAACCCCACCTAAAACACCATCAGCTAAGGCTGAAGCGATGAATTCATTGCTAATATTATTTTTTACCATATCACCTAAGTTAGTAAAAAACATTTCTATATAATCCATAGGGATTTGACCTAAAGTAAAGGTTAGTTGAAATAAAACCCACATAAAAAACAAAAATATAGGAATTCCTAAAAATTTATTGATTAAAATAGAGTCTATTTCTTTGGTATGATTTTTATACTTAACACCCTTACTTAAAACCTTAGCACATATACCATTTGCAAAAGCAATTAGCTCTTCTTTAAAAATACTTTCCATATCTTTGCTATGATATGCCATATAGATTTTTTCCAAAGCTTCATCAAGTATTTTTCCCAAAGCGTGTGAAATGACTATATTAGCTTCATTTTTAAGCAAAGCTATCGCTAAATCTTTTGTAGAAAAATCTAAATATGTAATTTCATTTTGATTTAAAAATTCACTTATTTTTGCGAGTTCTTCTTCTATAATATCACTATAAACACGCTCTTTAGCTTCAAATTTAGCTTCATGGGTTAAAATGATTAAATCCAAAAGTGTATTTAGATTTTCTTTAGTTTTAGCACACACGCCAAGACAAGGTGTATTTAGAAGTTGGGATAAAATTTTAAAATCTATACTAAAACCTTCATTTTTAGCTTCATCTTGCATATTTAAAGCCATAATCATTTTGGTTTTAGCTTCTATTAAAGATGCACTCAAAATCAAATTACGCTCTAAATTTGTAGAATCAAGCACATTTACTACAAGATCAAATTTACCCTTGTTTAAAAAATCTTTTGTGATTTTTTCTTCTTCGCTATAACCATCTAATGCATAAGTTCCTGGTAAATCTATAAATTTAAACTCATAATTTTTATAAACTAATCTAGCCTCAGCCTTTTCAACCGTAACACCGCTAAAATTGCCAACTTTCATATTAGCTTTGCAAAGTGCGTTAATTAATAAACTTTTACCGACATTTGGCTGACCCACTAAAGCAACGATGATTTCTTTCATTAAAACTCTTTTGAAATTTGTATTATTTTTGCTTCACTTGAGCGTAAAATCACGCAAGTTGTATCAAGTTCTACCATAATAGTAGAATTTGCTATAGAAGAGCGAATTTTTTTAACTTTTTTGTTTTTTGCAAAACCAAAACTAAAAAGTCTTGCTTGGAGTTGTTTATCTGCTTCAAAGCCTACTATAATAGCTTCTTCATTATCTTTTAATGTATCTAAAGTCATGTTTTTCCTTACAAAAACTAAGATAAAACATTATATAAAAAATTAAATTATTTCTTTTTTAAAATAATAAGCAATCTCAAAAAATGAGATTGCTAGAAATCAAAATCATTTAGATTTTCTAAATTTTGAAGCTTTTTGACTAATTCCTCAGCCTTTTCTAAAGAAAGTGCTATGCTAGCATTAGAAAGAAATTTATCTTTTAATTCATCAAAACTTAAAGGATTATCAAAATTTCCTTTATTAATCAGTACATCTTTTTTAATTACTCTTCCATCATTTAAAACAGCTTCTAAATGTCCTGGAAAGTATTTAGGGAAACCACTAGATTTTTTCTTTTCATAGCTAATTTTTTTAGCAAATTCTATTAGTTCAGCTCTATTTAAATTTTCATAAGATTTTAAAGTGATCTTACCATCAAAAAATGCCAAAGCCATTAAAAAAGGCATGGAAAATTTAGCAGCATAAGCACTTTGTGGAGTGTATTTTGCTTCTATTGGATCACAGATAAATGAAATTGGCACCTCATCTACAAAACAATGCAAACTTTTGATATCTTGTGCTTTTAAGCCATCATTTCTTAAACTCATAGCACAATCAATAAGCCCATGTGCAAAATGACAACTTGGATAAGGTTTTAGTGAAACTTGCATTACTTGCCAAATTTCATTCAAGCCCTTACAAAGTTCATTTTTATCACACTCATCTTCTAAGCCAAAAGTTCTAAAAATATTATCCCTTCCTTCAAATATACTCAAAGGACCACTCATATTAGCTTTTGCGAAATTTGCTACTAAAATTCCATTTTTCAAAGCATTAGCTATGTGTAAAACTTTAGAATTAGAACCATTAGATAAAAACTCATTTACCCCACTTGCAAAACTTCCTGCTAAACCTAGAGCATTGATGATTTGTTCTTTGTTTAAATCAAGTAAAACACAACTTGCAGCTACACTACCAAAAATTCCTGCTATAGCTGTAGTATGAAAGCCGCGTTTATGGAAACTTCCTTTGCTTGCTATACCCACTCTAGCAGCAATTTCCCAACCAACTATAAAAGCTTTTAAAACTTTTTTTCCATCTTTACTTACACTAAATCCATAAGTTAAACAAAGTGGAGTTAAAATAGCACTAGCGTGCAAAATAGCTTCAGTATGAGTATCATCAAAATCAAGGGCATGCGCTGCAATAGCATTTACCATCGCAGCATAAATTACATCAAGCTTTTTATCTTCACTCCAAATTTTTTCACTAGGATTTACGCTTAAAGCTTCAAAAGCCTTAGTCGCATTTAAAACACAAGCTTCATTTTTAGCAGCTAGGGCTGTTCCTAGTGCATCAAGCATAAGCTCTTTTGCTCTTTGCTTTACTTCACTAGGGATAGCTTCATAGTCTAAATTTACGATAAATTCGGCTAGTTTTTCACTTAAATACATTTTTTCCTACTTTAGAATTGGTGCATTAGCGATTTTTTCTAAGAACTCATCAACTAATTTTGGTGCATAACCTACATAAGTTGTAGCATCCATTAAAACATCAATATCTTTTTCACTTAAAACCTTACTCACACGCTCATCTTCAAGTAAAACTTCTTTGAAAGTTTTATGATTTTCTATACCTCTCATAGCATTTTCATAAACAATTTCATGTGCATGTTGCTTACCATAATGATCACTCAAAGCAAACATCACGCGTTCTGCTAATACAAAACCATTAAGCGTATCAAGATTTTTTAACATTTTGTCTTTTTTAACTTCTAAATCATCAAAAACAAATTTCATATTTGCCAATACCACTGAAAGCATTAAAAACGCTTCTGGTAAAAGCTTCCATTCCATTTTCCAAACTTGACCATCTCTTTCATGCTCATGTCTTTCTATATCGCTTAAAATTGCAATATTAGCTCTTAGAGCATTACTTACAGTCACTGCATTTTCACTTACTGCTGGATTTCTTTTATGAGGCATAGTAGAGCTTCCTACTTGACCTTTTCCAAAAGGCTCAGCAATTTCATCGATTTCATTATGAGCTAAGATTAAAAGTTGATGTGCGATTTTGTTAAAGGTTGCATTGATATTACCTAAAACATAACCAAGCTCAATAAAACGATCTCTTGCTGGTTGCCATGAGATATCAGGAACTTCTAAACCTAAACTTTCTAAAGTAAGTTTTTCTACTTCATTAGCTTTGTCACTTAAACTTGCTTTAGTTCCCACTGCACCTACAATTAATCCTACATATAATCTTTTTTCAAGTTCAATAATTCTTTCATAGTGGCGATTAAGCTCACTTAGCCAAATTGCAACTTTGTGTCCAAAAGTTATAGGTAAAGCTTGTAAAGCTAAGGTTCTTCCCATCATTGCAGTATTTTTATGCTCTTTTGCGATTTTTGCTAAATTTTTAGCTATATCTTTTAAATCTTGCTTGATTAAAGCCATAGCTTCTTTAAATTGTAAAACTATACCTGTATCAATGATATCTTGTGTTGTTACACCAAAATGCACATATTCACCAAGACCATTTTCGCAAGCTTTTTCTAAACCACGCACAGTAGGTACTAAAGGGTGTTTAGTCTTTTTAAACTCAGCAAAAATAAAATCCATATCCATAAATTTATAATGAGCTTTTTTAGCTATTTCTATAGCTGCTTCATTAGGAATAATGCCAAGTTTTGCTTGAGCTTTTGCTAGGGCAGCTTCTACATCAAGCCATTTTTGAATTCTATTTTCTTCGCTAAAAATAGCTCTCATTGCAGGAGTACTCCAAGAATCTTGAAGCAACCTCATATCAAATACACTCACACCCATGTTTTATCCTTTAAAATTTATTTTTTCAAATGCTTGTTTTAAATCAGCAATCAAATCCTTACTATCTTCAAGACCTATATGAAATCTCACAAAAGGTCCTCTAGCGCTCCAATCTGTTGCTGTTCTTGGCGGAGTAGTAACAGTAGCTAAACTCTCATATCCACCCCAGCTTGCACCGATTGAAAAATACTCTAAATTATCTACAAATTTAATGGCTTGTTCTTTTGAAATACCATCTGCAAATTCAATCGTTACCATACCATTAGCGCCTTTATGATCACGCATAAAAACTTCATGATTTGGATGAGTTTTTAATTTTGGATAAAAGATTGTTTTAACTTCTTTTCTACTTTGTAAAAACTCTACTACCTCATCTGCACTTTTTTCATGTGCTTTCATTCTTACATCTAAAGTTCTCATACCACGAAGCACCAAATAAGCATCATCAGGACTTGTGGTAAATCCTAAAGCTTCTGGTAATTTGTCAAAATTTTTCCATTCTTTTTCATTAATCACTACTATACCCATAGTAACATCTGAATGCCCACTTAAGTACTTAGTCGCTGCAATTACTGAAATATCTACTCCGAGCTCAAGCGGATTTAAAAAATACCCACTTGAATAGGTATTATCAATCGCTACTGGTATGTTATGTTTGTGCGCAATTTCACAAAGTTTTGGCAAGTCTATGATTTCATAAAGTATAGAACCTGGGCTTTCACAAAGGATTAATTTTGTATTTGGTTTGATCTTTTCTTCTACATCAGAGGCATCAGCTTTTAAAAAGTCAATTTCTACGCCCATTTTAGTTAAAAATAAATCACAAATTGTTCTAACAGGTCCATAAATAGCATCAGTAATTAAAAAATGAGCATCTTTACTAGCATAATTTAAAAGCACCATAGCTAATGCTGCAAGCCCTGTTGGGAAAAGTTGTGCCCTATAACCACCCTCAAGCTCACAAATAAGTTTTTCAAGTTCAAAATTTGTAGCTGTTCCTCTAGCACCATAACTTAAAACACGATCTGTTTTTCTTAACTCACGGTATTTTTGCCAAGTTGCGTGATCTTTAAAAAGTATAGTTGATGCACGCATTAGGGTTGGATTAACTGATCTTACTTCAGCGTTTTGATCGCCTCTTCCTAGGTGGATTAATTTAGTTTTATTATTCATTTTAAGTCCTTTTTACAAATAAACATAAGTCATAATCACATTAACAATAGCAGCTACAAGCATAGGAATAGCTGTTCTTTTTACAACTTGTAATGGATTTACTTTAGCCATAGCTGAAATCGCCAAAATAGCAGGCGCAATAGGCGAAACACATCTACCAAAACCTGTCATGATTTGAATAGGTGCTATCATAGCTATGGTTTCAACACCAAAAGATTTTGCTATATTTGGGATAAGTGGTGCAAAAGAGAAAAATGCTGCATTTCCTGAACCCATTAAAAATGCACACACAGCAAGCAAAATAGAAACTGCTATGATGATAGCAAGCACTCCAAAACCTGCATCTTTTGCAAAACCTATTAAAGTATCCACAAAGCCAACTGATAAAAGTCCGCTTGCAAAAACTTGACCACAAACGATCAAAGAAACTGTGATTACAAACAAATGCCCCATACCTTTGAAAAATACCATGATAGAATTTAAAGTATTAATCAAACTTCTATAACGAATGATTTCAAAAATAATTGCTATAAAGGTTGAAATCATCATAGCAACCGGCACATTCATTTTAATAGCAGTAGATGAAGCTGCTTTAACTTCTTCCATAGTAGTAAGCCCCATTAACACCATAATGCTATCTAAAACACTACTAAAACCCAAAATTAACACTAAAGGTATAATAGGTAAAATCGCATAAATTCTAGGTGGCTTTTTAAGCTCTTCACTTTTGCCATCATGCTCTGCTAATTCTTTTTCAACATCATCACGGTTAAATGTGAAATTTTCTTTTTTATCAAAATATTTTGAGCAAAAATAAATCGCAATACCTACTGCTATGATAATAGGCACAGTTGTAGGAAGCTGATAATGCACAAAATATACCGCAGGATCAATTTCAGCTGTTTTTGCAGCTAAAATTACATTACCACTACCTGGGCCATGGTCAATATATTGACAAATAGCGATAATTGAAAGTGCAGAAAGTTTAGAAACACCTGAGCGCACCAAAATAGGATACATTGTAACCATAAGCAAAAGTGCTAAACCTGCATGTGAAGGAATAAAAAGCACTAAAAACTGGATTACAAAATATGAAACTAGCAATAAAATATAAGGTGATTTTACTGCCTTTAAAGGTCTTTCAAATACTTTAAATAAAGCATAGCTTGCACCCACATGATCCATATAAGCAGAAAATCCTGCTATACACATCAAAGTAAGTCCAAGACCTGCTAGAGTACTTGACATTTTAGTATTTACTACTTGGAAAATATCAAAAAGACCTAAATGTAAAGATTGCTTTTCACTAATAATAGGAGAAAGTCCAAAAATTCCTGCTAAAGCTAACAAGAATAAACCACTTAAAAGCAACGCCATATGGGCGTTGATTTTTTTATAGAGCATAAATACAAGTAAAAATACAGAACATCCTGCAAAAAATAAACCCAACATGCTCTATCCTTTATGAGCAATAACCTCTATCTCCACTTTTGCTCCCTTAGGAAGATCTTTTACCGCAAAAGCACTTCTTGCAGGATATGGAGCTGCGAAAAATTCAGAATAAACCTCATTGAAAGCCACAAAATCATCAATATTTGCTAAAAAGCAAGTCGTTTTAACTACATTGTTAAAATAAAGATTATTTTCTTCCAATATAGCCTTAATATTTAACAATGATTGTCTTGTTTGCTCTTTCACATCTTCACTTTCTATATTTCCGCTTTCTGGATTAATAGGAAGTTGTCCTGAAATAAACAACAAACCATTAGCTTCTCTATAAGCTGAATATGGTCCTATAGCCTTTGGATAATTTGCCATGTATACTCCTTGTGTTTAAATGAAATCATAATATAATATTATCATCATAATAATAAATTGTCAATATTTTTTTATCATAATAATAATTTTTTTTATTGTTGTAAATATTAACAACTTTGATGAAAATATTTTGTAAAATAACAAAAAACAACAAAAAGGTCTAGATCATGGATGAGCAACAAAAAGAATTATTTATCAAACTTACTCAGTTTTTAGGACAGGTACTTGGAGATCAATACGAAATCGTTTTTCATGTGATTTCAGATGAGGGTTCATATATAGCAGCCATTGCAAATAACCACATTAGCGGAAGAACCATTAATTCTCCACTAACCTCTTTTGCAAGTGAGCTTGTACAAGAAAAAGAGTATTTAAATAAAGACTTTTTATGTGATTATAAGGCAAAGGTTGGAAAGTCTAAGATTGTTACTGGATCAACTTTTTTTATAAAAAATCAAAATAAAATTGTGGGAATTTTATGTATAAATCATGATACCACAGAGCTTAGAAATGCTATTAGTAAAATCATAGAACTTGAAAAAATCAATGATTTTAGTGATTTATTAGATATTCATAATCAAAACAATGTAAATTTACACAATGTGAGTAATATAGAAACACTTAGTCATTCTATAGAAGATATTTTAGCCGAAAACATAGACTTAAAATATTTAAATTCAGGATACAGCTTAAGCACTGAGCAAAAAGATGAAATTATCAAAAAGCTTCACTCAAAAGGAATTTTTAACATTAAAGGAAGCATACCTATAGTTGCTAAGTCGCTTAATATATCAGAACCTAGCGTCTATAGGTATTTACAAAAACTTAAAAATAGCCTTTTATAACTAAAAAACTATTTGTGATATAAAATAAGCACTTACAACAGCGCCGATAATTAGAGCAAAACCCGGTCTTAAGTAAGAGTGATTGATCACAAATTTACCTATTTTTGTTGTACCTGTTCTATCAAAAGCCACACATGCTATTTGATTAGCTCCTGGGACTATAAAATCTCCACTCACACAAGGATAAAGCACGATAAGAATTTGAGGAGGAATTCCCAAACTCACGCCCAAAGGCATCAAAGCTGCGACTGTTGCAGCTGGAGAAAAAATCACCATAGAAAAGGCAAATAAAGCTACACCAAATAAATACGGATAATCCTCTACAATATGCGATAAAGAATCGCTAAATAAAGGCTTATAAGCTTCAAAAAATGTTCCTGTCATCCAAGCTATACCAAAAACCCCTACAACGCCTATAAGTCCTGATTTAAATACAGAAGCTTCACCAAGTTTATTAGCAGGAACTTTAGCAAAAAGCATAATCAAACAAGCTGTTGCAAGCATAATCATTTGGATTAAATTTGGAGTAGAAAGTCTTTCTATTTTACCATTTGCAAGCTCATAATGAGGCAATAAATTTGTAAAAGTCCCAAAGAAAATAATGGTTAAAATCCCCAAAGCAAATATCAATAAAGCTCTTTTAACTTTAGGATCTGTTTCTTGTTTATCTTCTTGTTTATCTTGAGTTAAAAACTGATATTCCCCTGCTCTTACTCTTCTTTGAAATTCCTCATCTTGCTCAAGCTCTTTTCCTCTTTTAAAAACACTCAAACAAGCACATATAACACCAATTAAAAATGCTGGCATTACCACGGCTAATATTTGAACAAGCCCTACACCACTAACAGCTAAAATAGCCACCATACCTGCAGTGGCTGCACTCATAGGAGAAGCCACCACTGCAATACCTGCTGCTATAACTGAAACCGAAAGTGGTCTTTCAGGGCGAATTTTAGCTTGAGCAGCTACTTCAGCAATCACTGGATAAACAGAAAAAGCTACATAAGTAGTACCACAAAATATTGTAAAAGTGGATGTGATTAATGGACCCATAAAAACAATAGCTTGAGGTTTTTTCTTTAATGCTTTTTCAGCTATTTTTACCAGTAAATCAAGCCCACCTGCACTTTGTAAAACACTCACGCAAGTAATCACAGCAAGTATAATAAACACAACACTTACAGGAAGTGAAGCTGGTTGCATACCAAAGACTAAAACCAAAATACACATACCAAGCCCACCTGCAACCCCAAGTCCTATACCACCATATCTACCACCTATGGCTATCATAGAAAAAATAATAAAAAGTTGAAGTATAAAAATAATATCCATCTAATCTTCGCCCTCCCTTATTGTTTATTTTTTACATTTATCTAACAATTCTTTTGCATGTTCAATTTGCTCTAATACTACTTTTGTTCCTGTACCACCATAAGAAAGTCTTGCGTCTATACAAGTTTCTAAAGCAATCGCTTCATAAATATCTTCTTGGATATTTTCATTAAATTGATGGAATTCTTCCATGCTAAGCTCTTCAAGCATTTTTCCATGTTTAATACAATAATTTACAGCACCACCAACTATACTATGAGCTTCTCTAAATGGTATATTTTTTCTTACTAAATAATCAGCCATATCTGTGGCATTTGAAAATCCTTTTGCGGCTGCTGCTCTTGTATTATTAGCATTTACTTGCATTTTTTCTATCATAGGAGTTATGATTTTCAAACTTGCCATTAAAGTATCCATAGAATCATAAACTTGAGCCTTATCTTCACTCATATCAGTATTATAAGCTAGTGGAATACCTTTCATAATAGTTAGCATTGCCATAACATTGCCATACATTCTACCTGTCTTACCACGCATTTTTTCAGCTACATCAGGATTTTTCTTTTGAGGCATTATACTTGAACCTGTACAAAAATCATCACTTAATTCTATAAATTTAAAATCTTGACTTGAAAAAAGTATAAGCTCTTCACAAAAACGACTAAGGTGCATAAAGCACATTGCAGCAATAGCAGTAAATTCAACCATGTGATCTCTATCGCTAACGCTATCAATGCTATTTTCTGTTGGTTTAGTAAAACCTAGTTCTTTGGCACAAAAATGTCTGTCTATATTAAATGTGGTTCCACCAAGTGCAGCTGCTCCTAAAGGACACTCATTCATTCTTTTATATAAATCCTCAAAACGAGAATAATCCCTACTTAACATCCAAAAATACGCCATGATCCAGTGTGAAAAAAGTACCGGTTGACCGGTTTGTAAATGTGTATAACCTGGCATAATAGCTTTGATATTTTTTTGAGCTTGATGGATAATTTCTTCTTGTAAAGTAGTAATTTGAGTTAATACTTCTTTAATAACAGCTCTCATGTGAATTTTTGAATCAAGCGTAGTTTGGTCATTTCTACTTCTTGCAGTGTGAAGTTTTCCACCTACTGGGCCTACAATTTGTGTCATTCTTTTTTCTACAGCCATATGAATATCCTCATCAGCTATATTAAAAACAAAGGTTCCATTTTGAATTTCTTCTCTAACTTGTTCTAAGCCCTTGATGATAGTCTTTGCTTCATCTTCTTTTATAATACCTTGTTTTGCAAGCATGGTGCAGTGAATTATACTTCCTTGTATATCAAAAGGAGCAAGTCTTGGCTCAACTGGCAGTGAAGCTGTGTATTCTTCAACTAATTTGTTTGTAGGCAAATCAAAACGTCCACCCCATAATTTCTCTACTTTTTGTGACATATTTATCCTTCTATTTACAAATAAAAGGATAATTTTATAATTTTTATTTTTTCAAAGAGTTTAACTTTTCTTTCTTTTAAAAATTTTCAACACAGCAAAAGCTATTTTTTTAAGAAAACTTTTTTTAGAATGCTTTGTTAAAAACTCTACTATATCTCTATGCCCAAACATTAGTGCAAAAGTAAAAGGTGTCATACCAAGACCATTATTTTCATCAATATTTGCTCCATATTCTACCAAAAGCTTACACATAGGTAAATATCCTTTAAAACACACCCCTGCTAATGGAGTTTGTCCTCTATCATTTTTCTCATCTACCCTAGCATTATTTTCTAGTAAAAACTTAGCACATTCATAAGCATTATGATAACTTGCAAGCATTAAAAGACTATCGCCTTTGTGATTTTTTAAATTCACGCTCAAACCTGCTTCTATCATAATCTTTAAATTTTGCAAATCATTTTTTCTTGCGTAATCAAAAGCCATAGCACAAAGTTCTTGAATTCTTTTTTCTTCTTCATTGCTAAACATATTTTTCCTTTTATAATCTTTAGTTTGCCACTTTAAAGTGGCAAGTAAAAATTACATTTTCAAGGCTTTTTTAATACCATTTGCATATTCACTTGAAATTTTTTCAAAATGACTTAATGCTCTTTGTATGATTTTTTCATCAACTCCACTCATAGAAGCAGCGATATTTTTAAATAATTGCTCTTTTTGTTCTTGATTCATTATATTAAATAAAGCTCTTGGTTGAGTATAAAAATCATCATCAAGTGGAGCATATCTTTGCGCGCTACCTTCAAGTGCTAAGTCAGGCTCAAGATAGCTTTTATCTTCTTTTGGGCTATCATCATAACTATTTGGCTCATAATAAGCAAGGCCATTTTTATAAGTGTCAAAATTCATAGCTCCTGCTATATTATAAGTATTTACTTCACTTTTTGCACGATTAACTGGCAATAAATGATAATTTGTCCCTATGCGGTATCTGTGTGCATCAGGATAAGAAAAGATTCTAGCTTGTAACATTTTATCAGGACTAAAACCGATACCAGGAACAATATTGCTTGGGCTAAATGCAGCTTGTTCTACTTCATTAAAGTAATTTTGCACATTTTTATTAAGTACTAATTCGCCTACTTCAATTAAAGGCACAATACTATGTGGCCAAACTTTAGTTAAATCAAAAGGATTAAAACCTAATTTTTCTGCTTCACCTTCTTTTAAAACTTGAATTTGGAAAGTCCATTTTGGAAAATCTCCTTTTTCAATAGCTTCATATAAATCTCTTTGATGACTTTCTCTATCATTTGCTATTAAATTTGCCGCTTCCTCGTTAGTTAAATTTTTAATGCCTTGCTTGGTTTTAAAATGAAATTTCACCCAAAATCTTTCATTTTTATCATTAATCAAACTATAAGTGTGACTTCCAAAACCATGCATATGACGATAACTTGCAGGAATTCCTCTATCGCTCATTAAAATAGTAACTTGGTGTAAGCTTTCAGGACAAAGGCTCCAAAAATCCCATGCAGCATTATTACTTCTTAAATGAGTTCTTGGATCTCTTTTTTGAGTATGGATAAAATCAGGAAATTTATATGCATCTCTTATAAAAAATGTCGGAGTATTATTACCTACTAAATCCCAATTTCCTTCTTTAGTATAAAATTTAATAGCAAAACCCCTTACATCTCTTTCTGCATCAGCAGCACCTGCTTCGCCTGCAACGGTTGAAAATCTTATAAATAAAGGTGTGCTTTCTCCAAGCTGTAAAACTTTTGCTTTAGTGTATTGAGAAATATCTTTAGTAATTTTAAGTTCTCCATAAGCACCACTTCCTTTTGCGTGAACAGTTCTTTCTGGAATTCTTTCTCTATTTTGATGAGCAAGTTTTTCAAGTAAAATATAATCTTGCATTAAAAGCGGACCTTTAGCACCCGCGCTTAATGAATTTTGATTATCGGCTATGATATTTCCAAAATCATTTGTTAGTTTTTTCATTGTGTCTCCTTTTTAAATAATAATTTTTATTATTTGATAAATTATATCCCTATATTATTAAAATAAAATTAAACGATAAAAATTATCATTATTTAAAAAATGATTATAAAATTCTTATTTTTAAAAAAATAATCTTTTTTTAAGCATAATTATTTTTATTTTGTATTAAAATTGTTAAAAAATAAGAATAAGCATTCTTATTTTAAATATTTTTACTACAAAATTAATAAAAAAAAGGAGAGCTTATGGATAAGGAAACAAGAACTTATTATATTAAATTAGTTAAATTTCTCGCAGAAGCCTTGGGTAGAAATTATGAAATAGTCTTGCACGATGTAAGTGAAGATGGAGCTAATATAGCAGAAATTGCTAATAACCATATTAGCAAAAGAACTATAAATTCACCCCTAACTGGTTTTGCTATTGAAATGATTAAAAATAAAATCTATTTAGAGCGTGATTATATAACACATTATAAAACCTCAGCTAAAAGCTCACAAGTAATGTCAGGCTCTACTTTTTTTATCAAAAAAGATGAAAAACTTGAGGGTTTGCTTTGTATTAATCATGATACTTCAGCGTTTAAAAAAATCTCTGATGAAATTTTAAATCTTGGAAATATTTATGATAATTCTTATGAAAGTCCTGAGCAAGAAAACAAAGAATATATAAAACTTGATTTAGAAGAAATTGTTGAAGATATTACGGGTATGGATATTGAAAGTTTTAAAAGTAAAAGCTTAAAACCAAAAGAAAAGCAAAAAATGATAGCTAGTTTATACGAAAAAGGCGTATTTAATGTAAAGGGTGTTATTCCTAAGGTTGCTGAGCTTTTGAGCATTTCAGAACCTAGTGTTTATAGACATTTACAAAAGATTAAATAATCATAATTTAAAAAAATTATAATTTTTGATACAATAACACTTTAAATTTTATAAAAGGAAAAATATGGCTGATGATATGATGGATGAACAAGGCGAATCAAAGAAAAAAGGTGGCAATACTTTAGTAATTATTATCGTTGTATTTTTATTTGTATTTTTGCTTGTAATTGTAGGAGCGATTGCTTATTTAATGTTTAGCGGTGGTTCTGAAGAAAATCCTGCTCCGCAAGCTGAAGAAAGCGCACAAGTTGCACAAGCTCCTAAAAAAACAAATGCTGTAGCAGCTAGAGGGAGTGATTATGCAAATATCGGCGTGATGTATCCTTTAGCACCTTTTACACTAAATTTATTAAGTGATGGTGGATCAAGATATGTAAAATGCACCATTCAACTTGAACAAAATGTTGAAACTCTAACTCCTGAGCTTGATAAAAAAGTTGCTATTATTAGAGATATTATCATTAGAACTTTAACTTCAAAAACCTTTGAAGAAGTAAGCACCACAAAGGGTAAAGAAAGATTAAAAGATGAATTAACCGGTAAAATCAATGAGGTTTTAACCGATGGTTTTATCAAAAATATTTATTTTACTGACTTTGTAGTATCTTAATGATAGGCTGTGACATAGTCGTATGCTCTCGCATAGAAAAAATTTATGAAAGACATAAAACGCTTTTCTTGGATAAATTTTTATCCAAGCAAGAGCAAAGTTATATAAAAAATACCAACACTCTAGCAGGATTTTGGGCTATTAAAGAAGCTGCTTCTAAGGCTTTAGGGGTTGGAATTTCTAAAGAATGTTCTTTTTTTGACATCATCATCTCTAAGGATGATAAAAATGCTCCACATATTAGTTTTTCCCAAAAAGTCATACAAGAATTTAAAATCAAATCAGCAAGTGTAAGCGTAGCACATGATGGGGGTTTTGCTATAGCAGTAGTAGCTATAGAAGCTAAGCAAGGTTAAAACCTTGCTTACATATAAAGCCCACCGTTGACTTTTAAAATTTCCCCTGTGATATAAGAAGAATGATCGCTTAATAAAAACGCCACAGCTTGAGCTACCTCGCTTGCATCTGCAAAGCGTTTTAAAGGGATATTATTAATATAATTTTGTTTTATTTCATCACTTAAAACTTCAGTCATATCACTTTTTATGAAACCTGGGGTAATGCAGTTATATCTTATATTTCTTGCAGCACCTTCTTTAGCAAAAGATTTTGTTAATGCTATCATACCACCTTTGCTAGCACTATAATTAGTTTGACCTGCATTTCCCATTTCTCCAACTATAGAAGCGATATTAACAACCGCACCAAAACGCTTTTTACTCATAGTTTTTAATGCCTCTCTACAACCTAAAAAGCTTGAATTTAAATTAGCATTAATCACTGAAGAAAAATCATCCATGCTCATTCTCAGCGCTAATTTATCATTAGTAATACCCGCATTATTAACTAAATAACTAAGCTCACCATCACTTTCTACTATAGTTGCAATAGCGCTTGTAAATTCTTCTTCAATGCTTGCATCAAATTTAATCACAGCTGCAGTACCGCCACTTTTTTCTATCTCTTCTTTTAGCGCATCAGCAAGCTCAGGCTTGCTTCTATAATTAATCCAAACTTTTAAACCATAACTTGCTAATTCTTTGGCTATTGCTGCACCTATACCTTTACTTGCACCTGTTATTAAAACATTTTTTCCACTAAATTTCATTGTTCTCCTTTAAATTAAAATAAAGCCTCATCCATTTCTTTTGGAATAGGTAAGTTTAAAATTTTAAGCACGCTTGGCGCTATATTACTAAGCCCCATGCCCTCTTTGAGTTTATCTACTCTTTTAGCTTCTACAAAAACAAAAACATCAAAGGTTGTGTGGTTAGTAAGCATATTTTCATTTTCATCCCTCATCGCTTCACAGTTTCCATGATCTGAAGTAATAATAAAAGCATAATCATGCTCTCTTGCTTTAGCAATAACCCTACCTAAACACTCATCCACACATTCAACCGCACTAATTGCAGCATTAAAATCACCCGTATGTCCTACCATATCACCATTTGCAAAATTTACTACGATAAAATCTATGCCATTTTCTATACCCTTAAGCACCTCATCTGTGACTTCTTTAGCACTCATTTGAGGTTTTTCATCATATGTTTTTACCTTAGGACTTGGGATTAAAACTCTTGTTTCATTACACTCTAATTCTTCTTTTCCTCCATTAAAGAAAAAGGTTACATGAGCATATTTTTCTGTCTCAGCTGTGTGAAGTTGGCTTAAATTTGCATTAGCTATCACAGAAGCTAAGGTATTATTTAATTCTTCTTTTTCAAACATCACAGGCAGTTTAAAACTCTCATCATACAAACTCATAGTAATGGCATTTTTTACAAGTGCTTCTTTTGAAAATTCATTAAAGCTTTCTTGAGTTAAAGAAGCAACTAATTGACGCATTCTATCATTTCTAAAATTGATAAAAATCACACCATCTTCAGCCTTAATTCCATCAAAGTGTTGACTAACAACTGGGCTTAAAAACTCATCTGTGATATTTTCATCATAGCTTTTTTGTATAAATTGCACAAAATCATCACACTTTGGCGCCTTAGCAAATAAAGCATCATAATAAGACTTAACCCTATCATAGCGCTTATCTCTATCCATAGCATAAAATCTTCCCGATAAAGAAGCAAAATTAACCCTTTCTTTTTCGCAAAATTCCTGTAAAGATTTTATAAATTCTAAACCTGAATTTGGAGGACAATCCCTGCCATCGCTAATTGCATGTGCAAAAACTTCTTTATTTTCTTGCTTACAAATTTTTAAAAGTGCATTAAAATGTGTATGCATAGAATGCACCCCGCCATCACTATAAAGCCCTATAATATGTACTCTTTTGCATTTTTGTAATAAATCTTTTAAAGCCTTATTGTCTTTTAAAGTGTCATTTTCTATGGCTTTATTTATCTTGACTAAATTTTGATAGATTATGCGCCCACTACCTATACACATATGCCCTACTTCGCTATTACCCATTTGACCTTCAGGCAAACCAACTGCCAAACCGCTTGTTTTTATTAAAACATTAGGAGTATTTTCAAAAAGCTTATCATAAGTTGGCTTTTTAGCATGAAAAAAAGCATTATAGTTTGAATTTGTATTATGTCCTATACCATCTGTAATTATCAAAATACATTTTTGACTCATTTTTTACTCTTTTTTATAATTTATTTATGTGATTTTACTAAAATTATGCTTTTAAAAAACAAATATAAGGTTAAAATTTTGCTTTATCTTACAGAATATACAAATTATATGTTTTTTTCTTATATTAGCGTGCGTGCTGGTTTTGCATTTTTTATCGCTTTGTTTTTGAGTTTGTATTTAATGCCAAAATTTATCAAATGGGCTCAAAATAAAAAAGCAAATCAACCTATTTATGAATACGCTCCACAATCACACCAAGCTAAATCTCATACCCCTACTATGGGTGGGCTTGTTTTTATCTTTGCTACTATCATAGCAAGTGTTTTAAGCGCTGATTTAAATAATAGTTTTGTAATTGTTGGATTATTATGTTTGGTATTATTTTGCACTATAGGCTTAGTGGATGATTTGGGTAAAATTTTAAAAAAAGACAATCATGCAGGGCTAAGCCCAAAAATGAAGCTTCTAGGACAATTTAGCGCTGCTTTTATCTGTGTTGGATTATTATATTTATTTGATATAAATACTGAATTTTATTTACCTTTTTACAAACATGCTATATTTGATGGTGGTATGTTTATGTTGTTTTTATGGATTTTAGTCATTGTATCAAGCTCTAATGCTGTGAATTTAACTGATGGGCTTGATGGTCTTGCAACCGTGCCTTCTATATTTTCTCTTTTAAGCCTTGGTGCTTTTTTATATTTAAGTGGAAATGCTATTTATAGTTCTTATTTATTTTTACCTAAAATTCAAGGTCTAGGAGAACTTGTGGTACTAAGCTCAGCTTTAGTTGGCGCGCTTATGGGATTTTTGTGGTATAACTGCTATCCTGCACAAGTTTTTATGGGAGATAGCGGGAGTTTAAGTATAGGGGCGTTTTTAGGCTATCTTGGCATAGTAAGTAAAAATGAAATTTTACTTTTACTGATAGGTTTTGTATTTGTTTTAGAAACTATTTCAGTGATTTTACAAGTAGGAAGTTTTAAAATCTTTAACAAAAGAGTATTTAAAATGGCACCTATTCATCATCATTTTGAAAAAATAGGTTGGGTGGAAAATAAAATCATCGTGCGTTTTTGGATGATAGCCTTACTTGCAAATATCATTGCATTAATTAGTATAAAGTTAAGATAATGAAAATTTCACTTTTTGGATACGGAAAAACAACTAAAGCTTTTGCACAGCGTTTTGGAAATTGCGATATTTATGATGATCATTTTACAAATATAAGTAAGGATGAATTTAACAATACACTTTTACCGCCTTGTGAATTTGATCCTTTAAAAAGTGACTTAGAAATTCCAAGCCCTGGTTTTCCAAGTGATCATCTTCTCATACAGCAAGCAAGAAATTTAAGTAGTGAGTATGATTTTTTTTATGATGGTATGCCAAAAAGTGTTTGGATAAGCGGAACAAATGGCAAAACCACCACCACTCAAATGACACATCATCTCTTAAAACACATTAACGCACAAATGGGAGCAAATATAGGAACTCCTTTAGCACAAATGGACGCTAATGCTAAATTATGGATTTTAGAAAGCTCATCTTTTTCACTTTTTTACACCAAAGTAGCTAAACCTGAAATTTATGCGCTTTTACCTATCACACCTGATCATCTTTCTTGGCATAAAAGCTTTGAAAATTACGAGCGAGCAAAGCTTAGCGTGCTTGATAGAATGAATGAAAATGATGTGGTGATTTTGCCTAAAAAATATGAGGCTTATCTGACTCATGCTTATGTTATAAGCTATGAAGATGAGCAAGATTTAGCTAAAAAAATGCAAATTGACTTAGAAAAAATTCATTTTAAAACTCCATTTTTACTTGATGCACTTATTGCCTTAAGTATAGAAAAAATCATACTAGATCGTTGCTCTTACGAGCTTTTAAATGAGTTTAAAATAGAAAAAAATAAACTTGAAGAAATATTTGATCATAAAAATAGACTTTGGGTAAATGATACTAAAGCAACTAATTTGGATGCTAGTTTAGCTGCTCTTAAACGCTATAAGGATAAAAAAATTCATCTTATCATAGGTGGGGATGATAAGGGAGTGGATTTAAGTGCTTTATTTGCTTTTATGAAAGAGCTTGATATAGAGCTTTATGCCATAGGAAAAAGCACTAATAAAATGCTTGAATATGCTAAAAATGCTAATTTAAAAGCACATTTTTGTGAGTTTTTACCTAAAGCAGTAGAAAAAATCAATCAAAACTTAACTAATGATGAAGTAGCCCTGCTAAGCCCTGCTTGTGCGAGCTTAGATCAGTTTAAGTCTTATGAAGAAAGAGGGGAGCTTTTTAAAAAATGTATTCAAGAATTAAGCTAAATCTTTTTGAACGCAAAGTTTTAAAAACTCACATAAATTTATAAATTTCTTGCTTGGTTCTTTATTTTTATGATAAATCAAGCAAAGCTCTCTTGAAATTTTAAAATTTTTTAATCTCACTTCAAATAAGCTTTTAGTTTCAAGTTCTTCTTTAACGCTAAATTTGGGTAAAACTGCTAAAAATTTACCTTTTTTAACCAACTCTTTTATCATAGCAGTTGAGTTTAGCTCATAAGCTAAATTAAGCTTTATATCTTTAGGCAAAGCATTTAAAAACACTTCTTTTGCACCTGAACCTTGCTCACGACTTAACCATTTAAAATCCTTTAACTCATCTATGAAAAATTCTTTTTTGAAGTCATTTTTACTCACCACAATAAGCTCATCATCACAAATTTTAATCTTTTTTATATCCTTATCTTTGCAAATTCCTTCAATCAAACCTATATCTATTTCTTTATCTAAAATATCTTTGATAATATTTTGACTATTATCCAAAGACAAATTTAACTTGATATTTTCTGCCTTTTGATCTAAAAAAGATCCTAGTAAATAAGTGCCTACATTTTGGCTAACTTTCATACTTATTTCATAGCTTTGATCATCTTGCATTGCTTTTTCTATGCGCTCAAATTCTAAAATCAAAGGAGTGATTTGTTTTAAAAAAACCTTTCCTTTTTCATTTAAGCTTAAAAATTTAGCATTTCTATCAAAAAGCTTGGTGTTTAAACTTTTTTCAAGTTCAAATATAGCTAAAGACAAAGCAGATTGAGTTATACTTAATTCTTTAGCACAAGCTCTTAAATTTAAATTTCTACACAAAGCTTGAAAATATTTTATTTGTTTAAAAGTCATAAGTACTCTTTTGATAAATATTTTTAATCATTATATCAAATAAAATTAATTTTACTTATCATAAAAAAATCATTAAGATTACAAAAAAACAAAAAAAAGGAAAAATTCATGCATAAAAATATATATAAAAATAGAAAATTTGAAGCTTTTTTACTGCTTTTTACTCTTGCTTTTTGTGCTTTTGCTATTTCTGAGCTTAATTTTTTTAAAAATCTTGGAATTTCAGCTTTAATCATAGCTGTAATTTTGGGAGCTTTAATAGGAAATTTAGCTCATCAAAATGCAAATTTACTCAAAAAATCAGGAGTTTTAAACATAGCAACAAAAGAAATTTTAAGACTTGGGATTATACTTTATGGCTTTAGAATTACTTTTAATGATTTAGAAAAAGTTGGATTAAATGGAATTTTACTAGCATTTTTAGTAGTGTTTTCTACCTTTTTTATAGGGCTTTTATTAGGAAAATTATTTAAACTTGATCTTAAAGAAAGCATACTTATAAGTAGCGGCTCAAGCATTTGTGGAGCAGCTGCTGTGATGGCAAGTGAGAGCGTTGTTAAAGGTGGCTCTGCTAAAGTTGGCGTGGCAGTTTGCACTGTGGTTGTGTTTGGAACTTTGGGGATGTTTTTATATCCTTTGGCTTGGAATTTAGGCTGGTTTGATTTTTTTAGTTTAAAGCAAATGGGGTATTTCATGGGAGCAAGCTTGCATGAAGTTGCACATGCCGTTGCAGCAGGTGAAGCTGTGCAAGCAGGAGATGGTGCTGTCATAGAAAAAATGATGCGTGTTTTAATGCTAGTGCCTTTTTTAATTTTTCTAAGTCTTTTTTCATTGAAATTTCTAAACAAAAATAATGAAAAAATTTCCATTAAATCAAATATTCCTTATTTTGCCTTATGGTTTTTATTTGCATGTGGTATTAGCTCACTTGAAATATTAAATACCAATTTTGCACTTAACTATATAAAATCAAGCATACAAACCATAGACACACTTTTACTTTCTATGGCTATGGTAGCTTTGGGAGTTAATATCCATAAAAATGTTTTAAAAAATGCAGGTTTTAAACCATTTTTGATGGCATTTTTGCTTTTTATATGGTTAATCTTTATATCAATTAACTTAATTTTCCTATTAAATTTATAATATGTTTCATTATGAAACATATTATAGTATTTTATATTTTTTATTAATTTAATATTTATTTTTTACTACTTTATATTTAAATAGTATTATAATTGAGATGAAATAAATACCAAAAAAAGGAGCTAACATGTTTACGCCTAAAACAAAATGTGAATTAGTTGCTCTTGTTAGAGAAGAGCTTATTGCCTTAGATGAAATCGATGTAAGCTTAATCACGGATATGTCTTATTTATTCTACTATTCTACTAGGACTAATTTTAATGGTATAGAAAAATGGGATGTATCAAATGTTAAAGATATGTCTTATATGTTTTATTGCTGCAAAAGCTTTAATCATGATATTTCTAAATGGAATGTTAGAAATGTTGAAAACATGGAAGGAATGTTTTTTGATTGTGAATCTTTTGATCAAGACTTATCTTCTTGGAATATGTCAAATGTTAAAGATACCAAGTATATGTTTTGTAATTGTCTTAAATTTAATCATAAAGTAGAAAATTGGGATGTGCATAATGCCATTACAATGGCACATATGTTTGAAAACTGCAAACAATTTGATCAAGATTTATCAAGATGGGATGTACACAATGCTAAAACAATGGCGTTTTTATTGCACAATTGTACTAATTTTCATCATGATGTTAAAAAATTAGATATTGACAAAAACTGCAATGTTCAAAAAATACTAGGACATGAAGAAATACAAAATAAATATGCTATAAAACATTAATCACAAGGTAAGCTATTGCTTACCTGCTTGGTTAATCCAAAGCCCCATAGCAATCACAACAATAACCTGCCCTAAAAATCCTTGAAATACACTAAATAATCTTAACAAAGAACTAACAGGTGTTACATCGCCAAAGCCTATCGTTAGCATAGTAACTCCACTAAAATAATAACAATCAACCAAACCTTTTATTCTATTTTGAATTTGAGGTTTTAAGTCATCATCTAAAGACCAAAAATTATGAATTCCTCTTATAGGGGTTTGAAACTGCACCTCTATAACTTTTTCTTGCAAATCCACAATATCTAAATTTTCATTTTTTTGAGTAGCTATTAACATTCTATTATAATTATCTACATCACAAGAAAAATAATACAAATTCCCATACGCAAACCATATCAAAACATAAGCATATAAAATAATAAAAAATTTTTCTTTAATATTAATCTTACTACTAAAAGCAGCCCAAATACTAATAAGCAAAAACATCATCAATGCTATAGCCACCATAATAGGAATAATATTTAAAATTAAAAATAAAATTTCAGAAGTAATTTTACCTGTTGCATAAATAGCAAGCTCATCAAATAAAAAACTACAAAACAAAGGCACCACAGCAAGCAAAGTCCAAACAAAAAGAAATTGTTTGGTGCTTTTATGATAAATGCTAATATAGTGATTTAAAAGTCTATGGTGCAACATTAGCGAATCAGCAACAAAGGTTTTTTAGCCTTAGTTAAAATATCATTTGTCAAACTACCAAATAAAATACTTTTTAACCAATGATGTGAATAAGCCCCCATAATCAATAAATCTATATCATTTTGCTCACCAAAATCAAATAAAGCTTGAATAATCTCTCCACTTAAATGCTGAGTTTGTACATTTAAATTTGCTTCTTTAAAAATTTGACTTACTTGAGCTAATAACTCACAAGAAGCTTTTTCATCTTTAGATACATTTACCACATAACGCTTTGCTTCTTTAAAAATAGGTCTTTTAATGGCTTGCTCTATAGCCTTTTTAGCTAAATTACTCCCATCATAAGCCATCATCACACTTTTAATCTCTTTAAAAGCAGAATTTACAAGCAAAATAGGCACATTTAAAGCTCTTACTAATTCTTCTGTGTGAATGCCTATTTTATTTTTCTTACCTCCGCCTTTTAAACCTGCTATGGCTAATCTTATTTGATCATTGTATTCTTTTAAAACCTCTTCTAAATCTCCATCTCTTTGCACACTAAAGCATTCTTTTACGCCTTGTTCTTTTGCGTAAGCACAAAATTCTTCTAAAATTCTTTGCCCTTTTTTGCAAAGATTTTCATTTTTTTGACTTTGCTCTTCTACCAAATCTTCAATCACACACCCACTAGCACCTATGCCAAAACTACAAGCTAATTCAGCATTAGTAAAATTTGGTTCTATAGTGTATAAAAACATTAAAGGTAAATCTAGCTTTTTAGCTAAATACACCCCATAATGTAAACTTTCCCTACAAGGCTCTAAAACATCCACACAAACTAGAATTTTTTCCATTTAATATCCTTTTGTAGTATTAATCTTGTGCTTTTTGTGCTATTAAAACACCTTCTATGATTTTTTTAATATCCCCATCTAAGATATTATCAACCTGCGAAAAAGCTTCATTTGAGCGTGTATCTTTAACTTGTTGATAAGGAAAAAGCACATAAGAGCGGATTTGATGCCCCCAACCTATCTCACTTTTTTCACTTAAATTTGCTTCATCTTGTTGTTTCATAAGCTCAAGCTCATAAAGGCGTGATTTTAGCATTTTAAAAGCTGTGGCTTTGTTTTTATGTTGGCTTCTATCATTTTGACATTGCACTACTATACCACTTGGCATATGAGTTATACGCACTGCTGATTCAGTTTTATTAACATGTTGTCCACCTGCCCCGCTTGCTCTATAATAATCAATCCTTATATCTTTTTCTTCAATTTCTATTTCTATATCATCATCAAGTTCAGGAGAAACCATCACACTAGAAAAACTCGTATGGCGGCGTCCTGCACTATCAAATGGAGAAGTTCTTACTAAACGATGAATGCCATTTTCAGCTTTTAAATACCCATAAGCATTTTCACCTTTTACTAAAAAGCTAACATCTTTAAGTCCTGCTTCTTCGCCTTCTTGAAAGTCGAGTGTTTCTACTTTAAAACCTTCTCTTTCACAAAATCTCAAATACATCCTATAAAGCATACTAGCCCAGTCATTACTCTCCGTTCCGCCCGCTCCTGGATGAATGGAAACTATAGCGTTTTTACCATCATTTTCCCCACTTAAAAGCATAGAAATTTCAAGATTTACAATAAGATCTTCTAGCTTGTTTGCATCTTCAAATAAAGCTTCTATAGTATCTAAGTCATTTTCACTATTAGCAAGATCAAAAAGCTCACTTGCATCATTTAAAGCATTATTTGCATTTTCATAATTTTTAAGTAAATTTGAAATTTTAGTTTTTTCTTTACCTATCACTCCTGCTTGTTTTACATCACTCCAAAAAGAAGGAGAATTTTCTAAATTTTCTATTTCTTTTAATCTTGCTTTTATCTCTTCAGGCTTGATGATAGAAGCGATATTTCCAACTTTATTTTTTAATTTTTTTAAAAGTTCGCCGTATTCGTAATTATCCATAAAAATTTTCTTTCTAATTTTGATATAATTTAATCTTATAATTTTAGCAAAAAAATAAAACATTTAAAGTGAGAAATATGCCAAAACTTTTTTTAATGTCTTTAGGTTGTAATAAAAATTTAGTTGATAGTGAAATCATGCTTGGAAGATTGAATGATTATGAAATTTGTGATGAGCCAAGCATAGCTGATGTTTTGATTGTAAATACCTGTGGCTTTATAGATAGTGCTAAAAAAGAAAGCATAAATGCGATTTTAGACTTACACGAGCAAAGAAAAAAGGACTCGTTGCTGGTTGTAACAGGTTGTTTAATGCAACGCTACCGCGAGGAATTAATGAAAGAACTACCTGAAGTTGATCTTTTTACCGGTGTGGGAGATTATGAAAAAATTGATGAAATGATACTTAAAAAAACTAATCTATTTTCAAATTCTACTTACTTGCAAGATAAAAATACCAATCGTGTGATCACAGGATCAAATTATCATGCTTTTATTAAAATAGCTGAAGGGTGCAATCAAAAATGTTCATTTTGCGCCATACCAAGTTTTAAAGGTAAGCTTAAATCAAGAAGTTTAGAAAGTATTGTAAATGAAGTAAAAGAGCTTGTTAAAAAAGGCTATAAAGACTTTTCTTTTATCGCTCAAGATACAAGTTCGTATTTATTTGATCAAGGTCAAAAAGATGGACTTTTAAAGCTTATTGAGGCTATAGAAAATATCCAAGGTGTAAAGGCTGCTAGAATTTTATATCTATATCCAACAAGCATTAGCAAAGAAGTGATAAAAAAAATCATTCAATCAAAAGTTTTTGTAAATTATTTTGATATGCCTTTGCAACACATCAGTGATAATATGCTTAAAATCATGAAACGCGGAGCTAATAAAGCTAAATTAATCGAGCTTTTAAATTTAATGAAACAAGCTCCAAATTCATTTTTACGCACAGGTTTTATAGTAGGGCACCCTGGAGAGAGTGATGAGGACTTTGAAGAATTATGCGCTTTTATAAAAGAATTTGGTTTTGATAGAATTAGTGTTTTTGCTTATTCTAAAGAAGAAGATACCGCAGCTTTTGACATGGAACAAATTCCTAGTAAAATCATCAATGCAAGATTAAAAGTGATAGAAAAAATCGTCGATGAATGCATAGAAAAAAGCTTTAATCAACAAGTTGGCAAAAAAACTTTAGCATTTTGTGAAGGTCAAAGCTCTGAAGGAGAATTTTTCATCGGCGCAAAAGATTTGCGTTGGGATAGAGATATAGATGGAGAAATTCTCATCAATGAAAGTGATTGCGGAGATTTAGAAATGGGTGAGCTTTATGAGTGTGAAATCACGCAGAGCTTAGATAAAAAACTCATTGCAAAAGCCTTAAGAAAGCTTGATGATTGATAGTAAATATTTAAATCATTTAAAGCAAGGGAAAAATCTTTTAGCGTTTTCTCATGGGAGTGATTCTAGTGCTTTATTTTTCATGCTTTTAGAAAAAAATATAGATTTTGACCTTGCTTTTATAAACTACAAAACTCGCAAAAATAGTGATAAAGAAGAACAAAGTGCTAAAGAATTAGCCAAGCATTTTCATAAAAAAATTTACATCAAAACCGCACCCAAGATAACAAAAAATTTCGAAGCTTGCGCAAGAGCTTTGCGTTATGAGTTTTTTGAAGAGCTTTGCAAAAATCACTCTTATGATAATCTTTTACTAGCTCATCATTTAAATGATAAACTAGAATGGTTTTTAATGCAATTTTCCAAAGGTGCAGGACTTAGAGAATTACTTGGTTTTAAAGATATTGAAAAAAGAAAATATTTTACCATCATAAGACCCTTGCTTGAAATTCCAAAAGAAGAAATTTCAAACTACCTAAAAGATAACAATATCGCTTATTTTCATGATGAGAGTAATGATGATGAAAAATATTTTAGAAATTTCATACGCAAAAATTTTGCCAATGAGTTTTTAAAGCTTTATCCAAATGGAGTAAAAAAGAGCTTTAAATACCTAGAAAAAGACTTAAAAGAAGAAAATATTTGTGAATTTAAAAATATTTACATTACTCATAAAGATGAAAGTTTAATCGCAAAATGTTTTAAAAAACTTGGAGTACTTTTAAGTGCTAAACAAAGACAAGAAACTTTAAAAGGCGATGGAGTAATTTCGCATAAAATAGGCATTGTTTACATACAAGAAAAAGTTTTGATTTTTCCTTTTGTAAGTTATGAGAAAATGCCAAAAGAATTTAAAGAAATTTATAGAAAAGCAAAAATCCCTAAACTCTTAAGAGCATATTTATACACAAAAAATATTGATGTAAAAGAACTTATGCAAGCTCTTTTATGATTTCTTCAAAAAGTTCTTTTACTCTTGTTTCTAAAAAGTCTTTAAATTCAGCACTTGTAGCTTCAGCACGCATGATAAGATATGGACTTGTATTAGAAGCACGCAAAAGCGCCCAGCCTTCTTTAAAGGTAATTCTAACTCCGTCAATTTCATTACAATCAAGCACATTTTCAAAAGCATTTGCTTTTACTTTTTCTTTAAATTTTTCTATGATTTGAAATTTATTTTCTTCACTAACCTTAAGCTTAATCTCTTCACTTGCATAAAGTTTTGGTAATTCTTTAACTAATTTTTCTATATCAAAACCATTTACTAAAAGCTCTAAAGTTCTTAAAAATGCATAAATTCCATCATCATAACCAAAATATCTATCTTTAAAGAAAATATGCCCACTAAGCTCTGCTGCTATGTCGATATTTTGCTCTTTCATCATTTTTTTAATATTAGAATGTCCAGTCTTACCCATCATGATAAAACCAAATTTAGCTACCTCATCAAAAAGATTTTTAGAGCATTTTACTTCACCTAAAACTCTAGGATTTTTTATATTTTTAGCAAATAAATAGCAAAGTTCATCGCCCTTAAATACATAGTCTTTACTTGCTACTACTAAACGATCTCCATCTCCATCAAAAGCAAAGCCCATTTTTGCATTTTCATTTTCTTTTAACGCAACTTGCAATGCGTGTAAATTTTCAAGCTCTGTTGGATCGGGCGCGTGATTTGGGAAATTTCCATCAGGATTTTCAAATAAAATTTGTGCATTAAGATTTAATTTTTCCACCAAAGGCTTTATAATCACTCCAGTAGCTCCATTTGCACAATCAATAATGATTTTTTCTTTATAGCCCTTAAGATGTGAAAAATGCTTAGCTAAAAAGTCTATATATAAGCTTTTAACATCATAATTTTCATATCTTAAATCATCATTGATTTCAAGTTCTAAATACTCTTGCACTTTTAAAGAAAGCTTTTTCAAATCAGCACCAAAAAAACTTTCTTTGTTAATCGTGATTTTAAAGCCATTGTATTCTTTTGGATTATGCGAACCTGTTATCATGATGTTTGCATCAAAAATATCATCGAAAAATAAGCTAAAATATCCCATAGGAGTTGGTGCTAAGCCTATACTGAAAACTTGCATATTAGCTTTATTTAAACCGCTAATTAAATAGTTAAAAAGTTCATTTGCACTATATCTTGCATCATAGCCTACGCTTACTTTCTCACAACCCCTTGCTTTCATTTCTAAACCCAAAGCATAGCCTATGGCTTTTACACTTTTTTCATTTAACTCACTTGGGTAAAGCCCTCTTATATCATACTCTCTAAAAATCAAATCTAACATTTTAATCCTTTTGTCTTCTAAGTTCTAATTTTGCTTGTTTTAAACTTTCTTCTATGTTTTCATTTTTGCTTGATAAACAAAGTTTAATTTCTAATTTTGCATTTTGATCTTTCAATTCAAAACTATATTTTTGCATAAAATTTTCAAGCATTTGAAGCTTACTTTGAACAAAAGCTATATTTTCATTTTCAAATACAATGATAAAATAATCCTTATCATCTTTAAAAACCCTAGCGTGTAAAGCTTTTTTTAAAATCCTAGCAAACTCATACATTACAAACTCGCCTATTTTTGAGCCTTTTTGATGATAAATTTCATTGATATTTTTTATTTCAATCAAGGCTAAATGAAAATTTTCAAGCCCTTGGGCATATCTTCTTAAGGCTTTTAAATTTGGCAAATTGGTTAAAGTGTCAAAAAAGGCTATTTTATAAGCTTTATATGCTAAAAATCCTATCAACACTAAAGAAGCAAATTCGTAATAACCCAAATCAACACTATTGTAAAATAAAAACTGCACACTCAAGCCCATATAAGCTAGTAAAAAATGAAAATCATTGTTTTTAAAATACGAAAATAATAAAAATATCATTCCTGCCCAAAACACACAAAAACTTAACTCACTAATAGGCTTAAAAAATTGTGTTGAAAGACCAAAAATTTCACTTGTGATGCTTGCATTAAAATTAGTACTTGTGCTAAGTATTAACGCTACAAAACCCATAAAGGCTAAATACGTAAATTTAATGAGATTAATTCTTTCAAAAACAAGCTTGCTATCTTGTAAAAACACAAAAAGCACAAAAGAAAAAGGCAAAAATACCGAGATAAACAAATGCGCTTGATATTCACTTGCTACTAAAGATAAAGCTCTAGCACATAAAATCAACAAAAGTAAGAAAAAAATCTTATTTTGCTTAAAAAAATAAGCTAAAAATAAAGCTAAGATATTAAAAACCAAAGTCATACTAGGCAATGTTTTTAACAATAAATACGAAAAATCCAAAATAATAAACCTTTTTTTGTTAAAATTATAGCAAAAATATTTTAAGGATATTAATGGTAGAAGTAAAAAATCTCACTATGCGTTTTGCAAATCAACTTTTATTTGAAGATGTAAATTTAAAATTAAACCGTGGTGAAAGATATGGACTTATAGGCGCGAATGGCGCAGGAAAATCAACCTTTTTAAAAATTCTCTCAGGCGAAATAGAATCAAGCAGTGGAGAAATTTGTATAGATCCAAATTTAAAAATCGCTGTATTAGGACAAGATCAATTTGCTTTTGAAAACTACACTATCAAAGATGCGGTAATGTGTGCAAATAAAAGATTATATGATGCACTAAAAGAAAAAGAAAAACTTTATATGAGTGAAGAATTTACCGATGAAATCAATGATAGATTAAGCGAGCTTGAAATCATAACAGCAGAAGAAGATCCAAACTATGATTGCGAGCTTAGATGTGAAAAAATTCTTAGTTCTTTAAATATAAAAGATTTTAATGCTCTCATGAGCACTTTGCAAAGTGCGGATAAATTTAAAGTTTTATTAGCACAAGTATTGTTTTTAGGTGCTGATGTGTTGTTTTTAGATGAGCCTACAAACAACCTTGACTTAGAAGCTATTTCTTGGCTTGAAAATGAGCTTTTAAGACATGAGGGAACTTTAGTAGTAATTAGCCATGATAGACATTTTCTAAATAAAGTTTGTACAAGAATTTTAGATGTGGATTTTAAACAAATACGCGATTTTGCTGGAAATTATGATGATTGGTATATGGCTTCAACCTTGCTTGCTAAACAAGCTGAACTCAAACGCGATAAAACTTTAAAAGAAAGAGAAGAATTAGAAAATTTCATACGTCGTTTTAGTGCTAATGCTTCAAAAGCCAAACAAGCTACAAGCAGAGCTAAAGCTTTAGAAAAACTTGAGCTTGAAGAGATTAAAACTTCAAGCAGGCGTGACCCTAGTATAGTTTTTAGAACAAATAGAGAAATAGGAAATGAAGTTTTAGAATTAAAAGGTATTAGCAAGGCTTATGATAAAACTTTATTTGAAAATTTAGAATTAAAATTAGAAAAAGGTGATAAAATAGCCCTAATCGGTGCAAATGGTGTTGGAAAAAGCACTTTAGCTAAAATCATCGCATCAAAATTAGAACCCGATAGTGGCCACATCCACCTTGGTGCTACCATAGAAATGGGATATTTTTCACAAGATACAACGAATTTAATTAATGAAGATTTGAAACTTTATGAATGGCTAATGAGTGAAAAATTCAAAGATTTGGATGAAATTCGCAAATGTCTTGGTAGAATGCTTTTTAGTGGAAGTGATCAAGAAAAAATGGCTTCTAGCTTAAGCGGGGGTGAAAAACACCGCTTAATGCTTTCAAAATTAATGTTAGAGCGTGGAAATTTCTTGCTTTTGGATGAACCGGATAATCATTTAGATCTTGAAAGTATCATTGCATTAGGTGAAGCCTTGTATAATTTCAAAGGTTGTGTGATATGCATAAGCCACGATAGAGAGCTAATTAGCGCTTTTGCTAATCGTATATGGTTTTTAGAAGATGGGAAATTAACAGACTTTAAAGGAAGTTATGACGAATTTTTAGGAGGTTTAGAATGAATTCGTTTAAGATAAAATATGCAGCTGGTTTTGGACATTTTACTCAAAATCACAGAGGTTTTGGCCCAACTATTTATGTAGAAGAAAGTATTGATTTTCAAAGTGAAAAAGATTATTTTGACTATGTTGAATTTTATGAAAAATTCAGCAAAGAAGATGATACTTATTTTCACATTTCATTTTTAGAAGATCGCCCTTTAACTTCTCAAGAATTAGAAAGTAGAAATGCCTATAGAAAACTAAGGGATGAGCGCTGTAATAAAGCTAGAGAAGAGTTTATTAAAAACAATGAAATAGAAGCTGAATACTACCCAACTCATGGTGATTAAGGAATGATTTTTGCTTGTTTTTTCCTTGTAATATTTTGAAAGGAGAAAACATGCAAGTTAACCATGATAATTTATCGGTTAAAGAGTATGGATATGGTCAAAGTAGTGCCTATAAAAGCACTCAAGGAGCTAATGAAGACTTTATGTCTTTACTTAGTCAAAACAATAGTGAAAATTTAAACGAGCAAAGTATAAAACTTGATGAGCTTTTTTCAAAAGCTATGAGTCAAGATCAATTTAGCACAGGAATTTTTAGCTCAAATATGTCAAATATTTATAATTATCGTTTTAGAGGACAAAACGAAACTCCTATGCAAGCTAATATAGAAGACAAACAAGAACCACAAAAAGATATGGTAAAAGATCTTTTAAGTTCTTTATAAAAATGAAGTAAGCAAACGCTTACTTCCAAATAAGTCCGCTAAATTCAAACTCTTTTGCAAATTTTTTAAATTCCTCTTCTTCTTTTGCATTAACACTTAAAATCAGTTCAACATTTTCTTGAAATTTTTTTTCATATGAAATGTTATTTTTATTTAAAAAATGCTCAAATCTTGCATAAAGATGAAAAGGAATGTTTAAATTTAAAATATTTTTAGCTTCAAATTCTAAAAGCGTTGCATTTAAAATAGCTTCATTTGTAGCTTCACTATAAGCTCTTACAAGACCACCTGTACCAAGTTTAACCCCTCCAAAATAACGCACCACAATCACCGCGCAATTAACAAGCAAAGCCCCTCTTAAGACATTCAAACAAGGCATGGCAGAAGTTCCTTTTGGCTCACCATCATCGCTTTTATCTTCTATGATTTGATCAAATTCATTCAAATACCTATAAGCATATACAAAATGCACAGCTTTTAAATGCTCGTTTCTTAGCTTTTGCATTAAAGTTTGAAAATCTTCAAAAGGACATAAAAAAGACAAAAAAGTTGATTTTTTGATTTCTATTTTTGCTTGATAAATTTGATCAATGGTTTTCATATTTTCCTTAATTTAGCTATAATATTTAAATAAAATTATAATCAAAACAACTTATAAAAATTTAAGGATAAACTATGCTTCAAACTTGTATTTTTCCTGCAGCAGGTTATGGTACTAGATTTTTACCTGCTACAAAAACCCTACCTAAAGAAATGCTACCTATACTAACTAAACCTTTAATTCACTATGGTGTAGATGAAGCTTTAGAAGCTGGTATGGAAACCATGGGATTTGTTACAGGGCGTGGAAAAAGAGCTTTGGAGGATTATTTTGATATTTCTTATGAACTTGAACATCAAATCGCAGGCACTAAAAAAGAATATCTTTTAAGTGAAATAAGAACACTCATAGATCGCTGCACTTTTACTTTTACAAGACAAAATGAAATGAGAGGCTTAGGAGATGCGGTTTTAAAGGCAAAGCCTTTAGTGCAAGATGAAGCTTTTGGAGTGATTTTAGCAGATGATTTATGTGTAAATGAAGATGGGGTAAATGTCCTAGCTCAAATGGTAAAAATTTATGAAAAATACCGCTGCTCTGTTATAGCTGTGATGGAAGTTGAAGCTGATCAAGTTTCAAACTATGGGGTTATAGCAGGAAATGCTGTGGAAGAGGATTTGATCATGGTAAATTCTATGGTAGAAAAACCTGATCCAAAAGATGCTCCAAGCAACTTAGCTATCATAGGAAGATACATTCTAACGCCTGATATTTTTGGCATTTTAGAAAATACTAAAGCAGGTAAAAACGGGGAAATTCAACTAACCGATGCCTTACTTTCACAAGCAACTAATAATATGGTTTTAGCTTATAAATTCAAAGGAAAAAGGTTTGATTGTGGAAACGTAGAAGGCTTTGTGGAAGCGACAAATTATTTTTATGAGAAAAGTAAAAATGCTAAATAATACTTTATTTTTTAAAACCCAAGATTTTAAAAAAATCACCGCTTATGCAAATAGAATGAATGATGAGTTAGAAAGTGGCGATATAGGGTATTATCACTTAGTAGATACAAGCTTTGATTTAATTAAAGAAAGCAAAGAATTTATCGCCACTAAAACTCATATAGAAAATATTGTTTTAGTAGGTATGGGTGGATCAAGTTGTGGAGTTAAAGCTTTAAAAGAGCTTTTATTTGATCAAGTAGAAGAAAAAAAACTTTTTATTATTGATAATACCTCCTCACATACTTTTACCCAAACTATGCAAAAAACAAATCCCCAAAAAACACTTTTCATCATAGCAAGCAAATCAGGTACAACTATAGAGGTGATTTCTTTATTTAAACTCATCATTGCTCATTTTGATTTTAAAAATGAAAATTTGCATGAAAACTTTGTGTTTATTACTGATTTTGAATCAAAACTTCACAAACTAGGTGAAGAATTAAACATAAAATGCTTTTTTATACCAAAAAATGTTGGAGGTAGATTCAGTGTTTTATCTGCTATTGGTATTGTTCCTTTGAACTTTTGCGGGTATGATACCAAAGCCTTATTAGAAGGTGCAAAAGCTTGTTATGTGGATTTTTTTGAGAAAAAATGTGATCAAATTTTGCAAAAGGCTTATCATTATTGCACGCATAAAAGTGCGCATATTAATGTGCTTTTTTCTTATGGAGATGCTTTTAAGGGCTTTAATGAATGGTATATTCAACTAATTGCCGAAAGTCTAGGTAAAAAACAAGGCTTTAAACGCATAGGTTTAACTCCTATTGCTTTAATTGGTGCTAGAGATCAGCATAGCTTTTTACAACTTATCATGGATGGACCTAAAGATAAAACTGTTACTTTTTTAAAAATCAAAGATAGTCAAAAATCTCCTAGTATCCCAAATATAAGCTTTAATCATTTACAAAATTGTGATTTTACCAATGAAGTTAATTTACATGATCTTTTAAACGCACAATGTGATGCAACCATGCATGCATTAATTGCTGAAAATTTAAGTGTTGATGTAATAGAACTTGAAAAATTAGATGCTTATCATTGTGGGTATTTGATGTATTATTATGAGTTATTTACTTCTGCATGTGGCATTATGCTTGGAATTAATACTTATGATCAACCTGGTGTAGAGGTAGGAAAATTAATACTCAAAAATATGTTAAGTAAATAAATTTGCTTTATTGTAAAAAAAGAGTATAATGAAAATATAATAATTATTAACATTAAAATTTATTAGATAATAATTATTATTATTTAAGAATTTTATGTTATAATTTTAAAAATAAAAAAGGAGATAACATGTCAGTAACAAAACAATTATTACAATTACAAGCGGATGCTCATAGTTTATGGATTAAATTTCATAATTATCACTGGAATGTAAAAGGTTTACAGTTTTTCTCAATTCATGAATACACAGAAAAAGCTTACGAAGAAATGGCAGAGCTTTTTGATGATTGTGCTGAAAGAGCTTTACAACTAGGAGAAAAAGCTATCGTTTGCCCAAACACTTTATTAGAAAATGCAAAAGCACCTAAGGTTCAAAAAGACTGCTTTACTCCAGCAGAAGTTTTAGAGCTTATTAGAGAAGATTATAAATATCTTTTGGATGAATTTAAAAAGCTAAATGAAGAAGCTGAAAAAGCAAGCGATACTACAACAGCAGCATTTGCTCAAGAAAATATTGCAAAATATGAAAAAGTTCTTTGGATGCTTAATTCAACTATCCAAAATACTTGCTCTATGTAAGAATTTATAATGTTTTTTGACTTGCAAAGCTTTATTGCTTTAAGTCAAAAAACAAATTTAACCTCTCAAGAAAAACTACTCTTATTAAAACTCTACGCTCATTTTGAAAAAAATATCGATTTATTGCAAAAATTATATGATTATAGTTTGGTAGCTTATTGTGCTAATGTATATTTAAATCAAAGCTTACAAAAAGAAGGTTTGCAAAAATACAAAGCCATTATAAAAGCTTTAACTAATCCTTCTTATAAAAAAGAAAAAATCCCCGTAGGTGGTTTAAATAATGCATTTTTAGCTTTAAAATTTGTAAAAAATTATGAAATACTTGAACACATCAACGAAACACACCCTCAATCTAAAATGGGTTTTAGAGCTAGTTTTATTTATGATAAAAAAAGAAAAAACTATATTTTAGCCTTTGCAGGAAGTGATTTAAATCCTTTGTGTTTTGATTTTAAAGATCTTTATAGTGATTTTTTGATTTTACTTAACAAAACTCCAAAAGGCCAAATTCAATCCATGCAGTATTTTTACAATCAACTCAAGCAAAAATACACCATTGATAAAAAGCTCATCATCATAGGGCATTCTTTAGGAGGATATCTAGCTCAAACTTTTGCAAGAACCTTTCCTAGCGTGGTAAAAGAAGTCTATGCCTTTCAAGCACCTGGTTTAAAACAAAATTTCAAAAACCATTCTTATATAAATTTTCATATAAATACCACCCATAATTTAAATTTCAAAACTTACAAGTGGTGGAATTTTAATTTTGTACAAAAGCTCTATAAAAAAGATAGTAAAGAGATTTTACTACATATAGGAAGTATTAAACATCATCCTAGCGTGTGTATTTATAAGCTACATGAATTATTAAAATTCTTAACCCATAAGGGCTAAGAACTAATGTAAATCTTCATTAAGTTTTACAGCCTTTTTATTAAAAGCTGCTATCATCACTCCACTTTGAGAATCTTGTCTAAAATGCAAGCCATTTAATCCTGCTAATTCTAAACCTTTGTATATATCTTTATCAAATTTAAAATCAGGATTGATTTTTTGAAGTTCTTCTTTATTTTTTAAAGCAAATTTAGTCCCTTCTAAAACAGCAATGCCTGCATCAACGATACAATTATCCCCTAAAGGAATTCCAGTAACTGAATTTGCACCCAAAAGACAAGCTTTACCAATGCTAATAGCATTACCACTTGTACCACTTAAAACACCAAGTATAGAAGCACCACCTCCTACATCGCTACCTTCGCCCACAACAGCTGATGAACTAATACGCCCTTCTACCATACAAGCTCCAGTTGTACCTGCATTAAAATTCACATAAGCAGCCCCTGGCATTATAGTAGTACCTGCAGCTAAAACCGCACCCATTCTTACTTTAGAACTTTCTAAAATTCTAGTATTATCCTCAGGAATGATATGGGCTAAAAATCTTGGAAATTTATCTACATAATCAATCCTTGGATATCTTCCACTCATTTTTAAATCAATCTCATTTTCTCTTAAAAAGTCTAAATCAATAGGCTTATTATCACTCCATGCAACATTTGGTAAAATCCCAAAAGCACCTGTTAAATTTAAGCTTCTTAAAGGCACTTTTTTATTGGAAAGCAAGTAAAGTTTTAAATACACACTTTCTAAACTTTTTGGTGCTTCATCTTCAAAAATACAAACAAAAGAAAAAGCATTTTCTCTAAAATTTTCCTTTGCTGCTTTGATTGCTTCTATATTTTTATGGCCTTGCTCTTGTAAAAATGGCGCAAAGCATTCAAGCGCAAAATCCAAATCTTCTTTAATCAAAGTAGCCACAAACTCACTTTCATTAAAATCAACATCAACCCCTCTTCTAAAAAAAGCTTCAAACATAACAGCTGCAGCAGCATAATTTTGCTCAAAATTAATCACACCAAAATTAGCTTGAAGTTTTTTACTAGGATCAACTTGACTTAGATCAAGTCTTGCTATAGCAAAAGCTTTAGGCTTTTTATAATTAATCCTTTGTTCGATTTGCTTGATTAAATTTAAAAATTCTTCTTTACTTTCTATTGGCATATTTTCCTCCTTATTGCGAGCACGCACTTTTGCCATTCATTATAGGTTGAATAGCTGAATTATCTACTTTACCTTCTTGATTAACCTTTTCTATAAATTCCCAAATTTTTTCAGCAGCTTGCAAATATCTTTTTGAACTTACACTCTCAGGCATATAAAAACTCACAGGCTTACCGCTATCTCCACCTTCTCTTACACTCATTTCGATAGGAATTTGAGCTAAAACTTCACATTTATAAGCTTTTGCCATTTCTTCTGTAGTGCCTTTACCAAAGATATCATATTCTTTACCATTATCAGGGCATAAAAAGCCACTCATATTTTCTATAATACCCGCAACAGGAATGTGTAATTTTTCAAACATATCTAGCGCCCTTTTGCTATCATCCAAAGATACTACTTGAGGAGTACTTACACACACACCCGCACTCACTGGCACGCTTTGAGCTAAGGTAATTTGTGCATCACCTGTTCCTGGAGGCATATCAAGTAATAATACATCAAGTTCAGGCCAAAGCACATCAGCTAAAAGTTGCTCAATCGCTTTCATAATCATAGAACCACGCCACATCAAACCTTTACCCTCTTCTATTAGCACACCCATACTCATCATATAAACCCCATGAGATAAAATAGGACGAATTTTTTGACCTACAATTTCGGGTTTGCTTTTACTCTCACCTAGCATTCTTGGTATATTTGGCCCATAAATATCTGCGTCTAAAAGCCCTACTCTTTTACCCATTTTAGCCAAAGAAATCGCTAAATTTAAAGTTGTAGTACTTTTACCTACTCCACCTTTACCACTTGAAATCATAAGGAAATTTTTAATTTGTGGAGCGATATTTTTACCACTTCTTGAATTGCTTTTTTCTTCAGGAATTTTTGGTTGAATGATTTCTAAATTAAGCTCTAAATTTAAATCTTTTAAAGCATTTGCGATATTTAGTCTAAGCTCTTGTGCGATTTGAGCATTAGCTGAAACGATTTCAACTACAATATGAGCTTGATTTTCGTTTGATTCAATTTTTTTTACAAAACCAAAACTAACTATATCTTTTTTAAAACCTGGATATATAACTTGTTTTAGTCTTTCTTCAATTTTTTCCTTCAATTTTTCTCCTTATTATTTAAAATGATTAATTCTACTAACATAAATATAAATTTTGGCTTTTATTGTGTATAATATCGTAACATTAATAAGAAATTAAGGTGTAACAAATGTTAGATATTTCCTTGATAATGCTATCTGCAGGAGAATCATCAAGATTTAATGCTCCGGTAAAAAAGCAGTTTTTACGACTAGGCGAACAACCTTTATGGCTTTATGCTACTAAAAATTTAAGTTCTTTTTATCCTTTTAAACAAATAGTTGTTACTTCTGGTAATATTTCTTATATGAAAAAATTTGCCCCTGAATATAAATTTGTTCAAGGTGGTGCAACTAGAGCACAATCTTTACTCAATGCTTTAAGCATGGTTGAGAGTGAATATGTTTTAGTTAGTGATGTTGCAAGGGTTTTAATTTCTAAAAACCTTTTTAATAATATCATAGAAAATCATGACAAAGCTGATTGTATTACACCTGTTTTAAAAGTAAGCGATACTACAATTTATGCTCAAGAAGCTATCGATAGAGATAAAATCAAACTCATACAAACCCCTCAACTTTCGCGCACAAGTATATTAAAAAAAGCTTTAGAACAAAACTCAAACTTCACTGATGATAGCACAGCTATACAGGCTATTGGTGGTAAAATTTGGTATGTGCAAGGTGATGAGTTAGCTAAAAAAATTACCTTTAAAGAAGATTTAAAAAGCTTAAATTTACCAAAACCATCTTGGGATATTTTTAATGGAAATGGCTTTGATGTGCATGAATTTGGAGAGCAAAGAGCCTTGCTTTTGGGTGGAGTAAAAATACATGAAAGCATGGGTTTAAAAGCTCATTCTGATGGAGATGTGTTAGCTCATGCACTAATTGATGCGCTTTTGGGTGCAGCAGGGCTTGGAGATATTGGCGAACTTTTCCCAGATAATGATATGCAGTATAAAAATGCTGATTCTATGCTTTTATTGCAAAATGCTTATACTTTGGTGCAAAATTATGGTTTTGAACTTGCAAATGCTGATATTACTATCATAGCTCAAACACCTAAAATGAAAGATTTTAAAGAAGCTATTGCTTTTAATATCGCTAAAACATTAAAAACTACGCCTAACAAAATCAATATCAAAGCCACCACCACAGAACATCTAGGATTTGTAGGAAGAAAAGAAGGTATTGCGGTTTTAGCAAGTGTAAATTTAAAATATTTTGATTGGATGAAATTATGAAAGTTTTAATAGTAGAAAATGAATTTTATTTAGCTCAAAGTATAGGTTCAAAGCTTAATTCTATAGGTTATGATTGTGATATTATCGCAAATGTTAATGAACTTGCTCATCATGATTATGAAATCATTTTACTTTCTACTAGTATGGCTAATTTTGAACATACTATAGAAATTTTTAAGCATAAAATCATTATTTTACTTATATCTTACATAAGCTCAGATACTGTTTTAGCACCATTAAAAGCTGGGGCGAGTGATTATATACAAAAGCCTTTCATGATAGAAGAATTAATGCGTAAAATAAAGCATTTTCAACAATTTAAAAAAATAAGTATTTTAAATCATACTTATCAATCTTACTTAAAACATAAATTTGAAACAGCAAAATTACCAAGTTTTGATTATAAGAAATTTAAATTGCCTTTGATTTTAAAAGCTAACAATCAAATTTTTGCTGATCATTTTGTGTTTAATTATACTAATGAACATAATATCGCAAATATCTATATAGATCTTTCACACCAACAAAATTTAGATAAGATTTTTAAGGATAATTCTTTATATTATTTAGTCAATTTTCAAACCTTAAAACCTTTAGAAAAAGAGAAAGTGTTAAATCTTGCTTTAAAAAAAGCTGTTATTATACATACAAGTGCGAATATCGAGCATAGTGATTTCCAAATTTTAGAACTAAATGAAGATGAAAAAAGCTTTGAAAGCAATGGGATTTTAACTATTGATGATTATGTTAAACACATTATCATTAGTTATCAAAACGTCTTTCCTGATACGGATTTATCTAAAAAGTTAGGAATTTCAAGAAAGTCTTTATGGGAAAAAAGGAAAAAATATGGCATTACAAAGAAAAAATAGCATTATAATCTCAGAGGAAGAATACGAGGTTTTATGCTTTATCAAAGAAGGAATTTTTGGTTCTTTTACTAAATTGATGAACCAAAAAGAAAGAGATGAAGTTCTAGCTACTGGAATGATCCATAATCAAAAGATTCCTTACACTCTAACCTTTGCACCCGCTAGCACAAAAGAAAATAATACAATTTTAGAAAATGCAAAAGTTGGCGATAAAATAGATTTTATCTGCAATGATAAAACCATAGGACATATCATCTTAGAAAGTAAATTTGAAAATGATAAAAACAGCAATGATATTTTTAGACCCAATGCTTGTTTAATTGATGATTTTGGAAAAACTTGCATTAGTGGGGAATTTGAAATTTATCATAATCATATCAAAGCTATTAAAGAAGATTTTGAAAAAATCAAAAAAAGATTAAATCCTTCTAATATTACCGCCATTGTTTCAAGTTTTGATCCTTTTCATAGGGCACATGAGAGAATTTTAAGATGGGCTATAGAGCAATCTGATCTAGTGATTATTTTCCTTATAGAATCTTATGAAAATAACGGTTTGAGCTTAAAACTTAAAAAGCGTTGTTTTGATGTTTTTGCGCAAAATTACTTACCATCTTCTAGGGTTTTACTCATACCTTTACATAATATCAAAATTTTTGCCTCGCATTTAAATCCTGTTCTTGAGTGTGCTTTGGCTAAAAGTTTTGACTGTAATAAACTTTTTGTAGGACAAAATCACGCAGGACTTGGAATGTATTTTAATCAAAACAGAGCCTTTACCGTGCTTGATGATTTTGCAAAAGATTATAATATAGAAGTAACTATACTTCCTGAATTTGTATTTTGCGATGAGTGCAAAATGATAGTAAGCACCAAATCATGCCCGCATGGAGCTCATCATCATATGAAATACCATGGCGATTCTTTAAAAAATTTACTCAGACTTGGTATCATTCCACCAGCAGTTTTTATAAGAAGAGAAATTTCAGCTTTGATTTTATCTGAGCTTTTTCCAAATCGCTTTCATAATAAACAAAATATCTATAGCAATCTTTTCCCTACGCATGGTATTTTAGAATATCGAAGCGACAAAGAATTTTATGAGCAACTTATAAAACTTCATCAAATGTCATATATGGTGTAATCATGCAAAAATTATTTTTAACTTTTTTTTATTCAGGTAGTGTTAATAAAGCTCCAGGAACTTTTGGCACGATAGCAGCGCTAATCCCTGCTTTTTTTATTTTAAGGTATTTGGGTATAGAAACTTTGATTTTAGTAGCGATTTTACTTTTTTTAATCTCTATTAAAGTCATCGACCAATACGAAAAACAAACAGGCAAACACGATGATAAACACATCGTTATAGATGAAGTTGTTGGGGTGTTTTTAGCTTTGGCAATTTGCGGACAGAGTGTTTTTACTTTTTTACTTTCTTTTGTTTTGTTTAGATTTTTTGATATCACAAAACCATCTATCATAGGTAAAATCGACAAAAAAACCAAAGGTGGTTTAGGTGTAATGCTAGATGATGTTTTAGCAGGAATTTTCGCAGGTTTATTTAGCGCTGTGATTTATGGAATTTTACTTAAATTTGATCTTTTATGGTTTGATATAAGCATTATGGAGATATTTTAACTCCATAATTTTTTTGATTTAACTTCATTTATGATAAACTTCACAAACTAAAATGAAAAGGATAAAAATGATTAAAAAAACAATGTTTGGTGCTTTAGCATTAATTTCTTTTATAGCATGTGCTAATGGAGTAGATTATAAATATGATTCAAGTAGGGGTTCTAAAGGTGGTTATGATTTATTCATTAAAACTTTAAAAAAAGATTATGGCTCTAATGTTGTGATAAAAAGCCTTAAAGATGTTGATTTAAATGCCTTAAAAGAAAAACACCCTGAAGTAGCTGAAGATTTTGAAGAGATAAAACCGACTCAAGATGAATTAGCTAAAGAAGTTGCAAGAGGCGAAATAGAATATGGAGATGTTGTTTATATCAACTATAAAAATGGCGATTTGAATAAACATGAAATAGTTTATGGCATGTGTGATACAATAAAATGGAATAAAGAAAGATGTCAAAATAGTGGAGCAATTGTTGATATGACTGAATAAGATCAACCTATCAAATGCGATATAATTTTTCTAAGACAAGATTTGCTTAATCTATCTTAGAAAAACCTCAACCACAATTTTCTTATTTTTTATTACAATAAAATAATTTTAATTTTTAAAAAAAAGTTAGTATAAAGGGTGCAACGCCAAAGGGGTGCAACCCTTTAGCGTTAATTTATAAATCCACTAGCAAGAACCAAATCTTTATCATAAAATACTGCCATTTGTCCGCTAGCAAGTCCATAAACAGGCTCTTGTAAGATGATTTTTGCACTCTTATCTTCATTAATCAAAACTTTACACGGGGTTGATCTTGATCTATAGCGTATTTTTACTTCACAATCTATTTCTTTAGCATCGATAAATAAATTAATATTATCAAGCTTAAATTCACTTATCCTAAGCTCTTCTTTTTTACCTACTATGATTTCATTTTTTTTAGGATCAATTTTTAATACAAAATGTGGCTCATGAGCCCCACGCACCTCAAAACCCCTTCTTTTACCTATTGTATAGTGCATATAACCTTCGTGTTTTCCTACTTCTTTGCCACTACTATCTCTTACAATACCTGGAATTTTAGTATCCATAAACTGATCTAAAACTTGCACATAAGTATCTTCCACAAAACAAATCTCAGAACTTTCCTTTTGTGTTGCAAAAGATTTTAAAACATCGATTGTAGAAGCAAATTTTTTCACATCTTCTTTTTTCATCTCCCCAAGAGGGAAAATCAAATACTCTAAAGCCTCTTTATCTGCATTTGCTAAAAAATAGCTTTGATCCTTACTCTCATCAACTGCAGTTTTAATCAAACCATTTTCTATCCTTGCATAATGACCTGTGGCTAATTTCTCACAACCTAAACTCTTAGCAAATTCTAAAAGCTTGCCGAGCTTGATAAAGCGATTACACAATGCACAAGGATTTGGCGTCTTTCCTTCTTTGTAGGTATTAACAAAAGGCATATAAACTTGATTTTTAAAATCTTCTTGTAAGTCTAAAATATGATATTTGATGTCTAAAAATTTAGCAACTTTTTCAACTTTTTGTATATTTTCTTCATGATAATTAGCTTTTCCATGAAGCTTCATATAACAACCTATGATCTCATGTCCTGCTTGCTTTAACTTATAAGCAGTTACAGTACTATCCACACCCCCACTCATCGCAACAAGAATTTTCATCTTTTTCCTTTATCATTCTTATAATTTCATCTAAATCATCACTTATACTATACTTTAACTCATCATTTTTAGATATAGTTCCAAGTCCTAGTAAAGAAGTTTTGATAAATTCATCAAGAGGTTGCCAAAATTTTTGCCCAACTAAAATAATAGGAACATCTTTTTTAAAACTAAGTTGTTTAAGAGTAAGAATTTCAAAAAATTCATCTAATGTTCCAAAGCCGCCTGGGAAAATCACAAAAGCTAGACTCTTTTGAATAAGAGCCATTTTGCGAATGGCTAAGCTCTTAAAAGTGATATTATACTCTAAAAAGTCATTTGCTTTTTGCTCAAATGGTAAATGTATATTAAATCCAAAAGATTTTAAATGTGAAGTTTGACTTTGCATAGCCCCATAATTAGCAGCTTGCATAATGCCACCGCCACCACCACTGATGATACTATAACCAAAATCTGCTAACTTTTGAGCTAATTTTGAAGCCAAAATACAATACTCATTATCTTCTTTTAAACGCGCAGAACCAAAAAAGGTTATGCCTTTTTGAATTTTTTCTAATTCTTTAAGATAAGCAATATCTTCAATGATATATTCTTTCATCTTAGTTGCTCTAATCTTTCTTTTTTAGAGCCTATCTCAGTAATTTGCACTCCAAAGTTTCCATCTACGATAACTACTTCCCCATAAGCAATTTTTTTATCGCCTATTAAAATTTCTAAAGGATCATTTGCTAATTGATCAAGCTCGATAACCGAACCTATATCCATGGTTAAAACATCTTTTAAAAGCATTTTTTTACTACCTATACGCACTCTTATAGGTAAGCGTACATCCATGATCAAACCGATATTTCTTAGCTCTTCTACATTAGCCAAGGCTTTATGATCTTGCGTATGATCTTCATTTGTTGCTACGATTTCTTCTAAGTCAGTTTTAGTTAAAATCTTATAAATTTTCTCATCAAATACTAAAGAAATTTTTTCTTCTAAATCAGCTATTTTTACATTGTATAAATATAGCTTATGAAAACCACCAAGTTCTAAGCTATCTGCAACAAATTCACAATTTTCTAGACTAAACTCCATTTTTGGAATTTCTTTTTGTGCGCCTAAGGTTGTAGAAAATGCTGAAATGATATTTTGTATAGCTTCTTTAGCAGCGTCCATTTCATCTTCATTTAGCTCACTGTTTTTGGAGATTTCTTCTTCTCCCATCATCCACTCACCAATTGCACTCATTAAAACCGCACTTGCTAGGATTTTGATTTTCATTTCATTATTAACGCTAAAAGTAGCGCTAACTAATGGTGGAGTCATAGAATCTTGAGAATTTACATCATACTCATAATACTCGCTAAATTCAGCACTTTTTCCTGTTAAACCTTCTATTGTACTTACACATTCATTGACGAATATGCCTAAAAAATCATTGATCATCGTCTTCCTCTTCTAGTTCTTCATTATCATCATACGAATTTGCTTTTGCTCTTCTTTCATCCTCATATTTTTCAAGCATTTCTTTAATCTCATCTTTATCGGTTTTGATAAGTTCTAAGATTTTAATTGATTTTCTAAATCTATGAAGCCCCACTTGAGCTAAAAATACTTCTTTTTTATCAATAGCCACTATAGCTTTATCATCTGCACTTCTATCAAGTTTTAAAATATCCCCTTGTTTTAAATCCAAAAATTCATTCACATTGATAAAAGTTTTACCAAGCATAGCTTCATAAATTACCTCAGCACGACCGATCAAGGTTTTAAGTTCTTTATTTCTTGACTTTTTAGCTGAAGTTTCACCCATCATAATATCACGATTTGCCAAACGGCTCAAAATACTTTCCAAATGCACAACAGGATAACAAATATTTACCATACCGCTTGAATTTCCTATGATAATCTCCATTACCACCATGATAACAATCTCGTTTTGTGAAACAATTTGCACAACATTTGGACTTGATTCTTTTGCCTCTACACTTGGATAAATTTCCGTAACATTCATCCAACTTTCTTTAAGCCTTTGCATTATAATACGCAAAATAGAATCAAGCAAATTAAGCTCGATTTCTGTAAGCTCTCTTAAGGTATCAAAACTCTCCCCTTGACCACCTAAAAGCCTATCTATCATAGGGAAAGCAATACTTGGATTAATCTCTAAAACACAGTTTCCATCTAAAGGTTTAATCGAAAAAACGTTAAAGCTTGTTGGCGAAGGTAAAGACATCAAAAACTCACCATAAGTCATTTGATCCACTGAATGTAGTTTAATCTCAACTATACTTCTCATCATAGATGAAATTTGAGAAGCAAGATTTCTTGCTAATTTATCATGAATCCCTTTAATAGAACGAAGTTGTTCTTTAGAAACCCTATTTGGACGCTTAAAATCATATACTACTATATCTCTTTTATCTTCTATTTCTTCTAGTTTTGATGTAGCTGTACTCTCATCGCTATCATCATCAACAACTTCTAAAAGAGCATCAATTTCTTCTTGGGAAAGTATCTCAGCCATTAAACTAGCCTTTCTCTAATCTTCTTAAGCAAACGCTTATGAATTTGTGAAATTCTTGACTCGCTAATCTCTAAAATCTCTGCGATTTCTTTTAAATTTAATTCTTCATAATAATAAAGCTGTATTACAAGCTTTTCTCTTTCTTTAAATTCTTCCAAAACTGCATTGATTTTTTCTATTAATTCTTCTTTTTCTATTTGCTCTATGATATTGCTATCGTTAAAGCAATTTAGCTGTTCATCCAAAGGCATAACAAGCGATATAGCATGAGCTGCTCTTGCTTCTTTTACCTTTTCTACTTCTAAATTTAGTCTTTGCGCTAAATACTCATCATCAGGTTCTTTTTCATTTTCTTGATAAAACTCATCTATAATAGCATCAATATCTTTGATAATTTTTCTATTGCTTCTGCTCATTACATCAAGGCTTCTTAGATAATCAAGCATAGCCCCATTAACTCTTTTTCTTGCAAAACCCCAAAAATTATCATTTTGTTCTTTATCATAACGGCGTGAGAGTTTGATCATCTCTTCTACGCCAATACTAATTAAATCATTTACATCAATACTAGCAGGCAAACGCTCTTTAAGTCTAAAAGCCATAGCTCTTAATGCTGGCATATAAGAGATGACTAAGTCATCTTGTTCTTTTTTTAGCGTAGAAGCATAGGCATTATGCGGCTGCATGTTTTACTTTTCTTTTTGAAGAGCTTTCAAGCTTTTTAAGGTCTTCGCGCTCTTCTTGAAGTTTTTCAAGCAAGTAATCCATTTTCTTTTCTCTTGCGGCTAATTCTGCTATAAAACTATTATTTTCATTTTCATATTTTTCTTTATTAAAGCTTCTACCGCTAATTTTATTAACATCTACAAAAATCATAATTACTATATGGATTAACACATAAAATACAAAAGTAATCAAACAAGTATATACAACTATCTCTACTGCATCTTCTATATTAACTATGGTAAACATTAATCCTATAAAAAAACCACAAACAGTAAAAAAAGCAACAAAATTCTCTGGTCTCATCTTTTTCCCTCAATCTAAAAACGATCCAAAAGCTTTTTGAAAAAACTCATAATGCTTTTATCTCCCACATTATTAAGCACTTTTTGTTCCAACCTATACAAAAGCTTAGAGGCTATGGTTTTTAGCTCATCACTTGCATTAGTGTCATCATCACTAAATAAAGTTCTTTTTTTAATACTAGAACTAATATCTTTACTTTGACCTAAAAATCCTAAAAATTCTAAATTTAAATTATGCTTAATGTTAATATCTGCTACTTTTTTAATATTATCAAAAATTCTCAAAGCCTCATTTTCATTTTTAACAACATTAAACACCATTAATAAATTCTCTTTAGTTTTTGAAGTGGTTTTTATAGTAGCATAAGCATCGGTAATCGCAGCAGGATCAGGCACAGTGATGACAATAACCTCATCAGACATTTCTAAGAAATTTCCTATATTACCACCTATACCTGCTCCTGTATCAATGATTAAAAAATCTAAATCATCTAAAATACTTGTTTGATTTAAAAATCTCTCATAAATATTTTTATCATTGTATTTTAAAATTTCATCGCCACTCTCACCTGGGATAAGCCATAAATTTGGCTTTACTTCTATTAAAATATCTTCTAGCGAGCATTCACCCTTTAAAACATGTAAAAGGTTTTTTTCCACACGCACATTTAAAATCACATCTAAATTTGCAAGCCCTATATCTGCATCAAAAAGCCCTACTTTATAACCATTTTTAGCTAGGATGTTGCCCAAATTTGCACTAAAAGTACTTTTTCCAACCCCACCTTTACCGCTAGTAACTGCAATAAAATGAGTATGTTTTACATTTGAGTTTTCATTTTTTACTAGATCTTTTAATTTTTCTGCTTGATTACTCATTTTCATCCCTTTTAAAACCTTCTAACACACAACGCACTAAAAAGTCACTATTAGCCACTTCTATATCATCAGGCACTTCTTGACCTATGGAAAAAAAGCTCATCGGAGTGCTAGTTTCATAAAGTAAAGAAAACACATTTCCAAATACTTTTGTTTCATCAAATTTTGTAATGATTAAGGTGTCTATATTTAAAAATGAAAAATTATTATAAGTTTCTAATAAATCTTCATATTTTGTATTTGCTGAAAGCACTAAATTTACATCAATTTGTGCATTAGAATGCGATAAAAATTCTTTTGTTTTTTCAAGTTTTGCTTTATCATACTGTGAATTTCCGGTTGTATCTACTAAAATAACCTCACAAGTATTTAAACTTCTAATCGCATCATCTAAATCATTTGGCTCTATACTATCAATAATAGGAAGTTTCATCATCTTAGCATATTGAAAAAGCTGCTCTACTGCGCCTATTCTATAAGTATCAAGAGTTATAATACCGGTTTTGTAGCGTCTATCCCCATAAGCATAGCGAAAAGCAAGCTTTGCCAAAGTAGTAGTTTTACCCACTCCTGTTGGGCCTACTAACATCATAATTTTTTGCTTTTTAATTTCACTTTCTAAACGACATGGAAGCATATTACGCAAAAGTGAGTAAAAATACCTTTGCACTGCTTCTTGATTTGCTTTCATGGTGCTTGGCATATTTTCAATAGTTGCTTTCATAATCGCTTCTAAATGCGCTTCTTGCATGCCACTTGCCTTAGCTTGCTTATAAATGCTTGCAAACTCAGGTGGTATAGCTAGTTCTTTGCGTAAATCTGCCTTATCATCCCACATCATATCCACAAGCAAATTCATTTTATCATTAAGCTTGTTCATTTGTTTTTCAAAGGCTTCTATTTTTTTATCATAATTTGGATTTGGTATAGAAAAATCTTGATAGTTTGAAACTTTGCTAATTTCTGAACTAACTTGAGAAAGTTTGTTTTTTAAATTTAAAAAATTATCATCTTTTTTGCTTGTGTTTAAATAAGGATTAATAGGTTTTTGCTTAGCTTTTGAAGAAAAATCAAGTACTACATCTTCTTCTTTTTTTTCATCTTCAAGTTTTGGAGCTTGAATTTTAGCCTCAGGAAAACTTGCTGTGTTTGGTTTTTTCTTTGGTGGCATAGGTAAATTGTTTTGTTTTAAATGCTCTTCATAATCAGCTTCTTCAATCGCCACTATAACCTCGTATAAAGGCTTTTGATTGATGGTTTTTGGACGAATTTGCTTATTAGTTACTATCAAAGCCTTATCGCCATAATCTTGCTTAACCTTAGGTATAATCTCATCTGTGCTTTCAACTGTAAAAGTATGAATCAATTGTCCCATATTTTTCCTTATCTTAACAAGCCCAAAGGCAAAGTTACGCTAATTCTATCATTTACCCCTACATGAGGCACTGTGCAATACTCATCTTTACGCGCTTTTTTTGAAAAATACAACAAATCCAAATCAAGCGTTCTAGGAGCATTTTTAAAAGTTCTTTTTCTTTTGAATTTAAACTCATAAAAAAACAAAACTTTTAAAAGTGCTCTTGCGTGCAAACTTGTGCTAACAACCATCACTGCATTGGTAAAGTCTTTTTGCTCTTCAAAACCAAAAGCTTTATTAATCAAAAATGGCGATGTTTGCAATACTTGCAAGCGTTTATCTTGCATTAAAAGCCTAAATAAACTCCGAAAGCGTTTTTTCTCATCTTCTATATTGCTTCCAAGTCCTATAATGGCTATGTATTTTCCTTTTTTATCTGCATTTGAATAAAAAGGAAAAAAACGAATTTTTTCTAACCTTCTAGCTCCTTTAATTAGCAAATTATAGCACCACTGCCTTTTCTTTATCAAGATAGACCATGTCTTCTATCCTAATGCCAAGTTTATCTTTGATATAAATTCCAGGTTCAATGGTAAATACCATACCCTCTTTTAACTCATAATCACTTCTTGGACTAATGTTTGGTAACTCATGTATATCAAGCCCCACTCCATGTCCTAAACTATGAATAAATTCTTTTTCAAAACCTGCATTTTTAATCACTTCTCTTGCGATAAAATCAAGCTCCCTTGCCATCATACCAACGCGTGCTTTTTCAATAGCTTGAAGCTGGGCTTGCTTGACCACTTCATAAATTTGCATAATTTCTTTATCTTTAAAATTTGGCTTATTTTTATCAAAAACTATGCCATTTTCATCAAAACAAGCCGTTCTTGTGCGATCAGAACAATACCTTTGATAAACTACACCCGCATCAACTAATAACAAATCTCCATATTCTAAACATTTATCACTAGGTAAAGCATGTGCTTTAGCCGCATTTTCATTAATAGCCACAATAGGTGAAAAAGAAAGTCCTAAAGCACCTTTTTTTTGAAAAATTTCACATGCTTTAAAATGTAATTCTTTTTCGCTTTTTCCATGGCCTTCTTGGCTGATAAATTTAGCAAATTCTTCAAAGCATTCTTTACCAAAATTTACAGCCTTTTGCAAAAGTTGCAATTCCTTAGCATTTTTTATAATGCGTTTGTTTTTACTCAAGTCTAATTTTTCTTCAAAAACGATATTTGCACTTTTACTAAGTTCTTTAAATTCAAAATAACTAAAGTCTTTTGGATCAAAACATATTCTATCAATTCCTGCTTTTTCTAAAAGCTCTCTAGTGCTAGCAAAAAGATCTTGTGCTAAAATTACCTTAGCATTTTTTATCATTTCGCTAGCTTCAAAGCTATATCTTGCATCAGTGATAAAAAATGCTTCATCTTCAAGTTTTAAAAACAAAGCATTATCGCAAGAATAGCCACACTCATAAAAAAGTGCATTTTCGTTTTTTAATATAAAATTCATTGATTTGCTTGTTGTGCTTTTGCTTGAGCTGCTTTATATGCATTGATTTGATCAAAAATTTGGAAAAGTCCCATTAAAGCCATATGATAACCAAAAGGACCAAAACCTACCACACTACCTGCACAAACTGGCGCTATCATGCTTTTTTGTCTGAATTCTTCTCTTCTATAAGTATTGCTAATATGCACTTCAATCACAGGCATATTAATCGCTGCAATCGCATCGCGGATTGCTATAGAAGTGTGTGCATAAGCAGCTGCATTAATAATCACTCCATCTACACTACCTAAGCATTCTTGAATTTTATCAACTAGCTCACCTTCAAAATTGCTTTGAAAAAACTCAATCTCTACATTAGCTTGTTTTGCAGCTTGTTTCATTTGCTCATGGATATCTTCCATTTTCATATTGCCATAAATATGAGTTTCTCTCACACCAAGCATATTGATGTTTGGTCCTTGTATCACCATAACTTTCATAATCTAACCTTTATTTAGTAAAATTTACTATATTATAGCATTTTAAAGCTAAATTTTAGCTACAATTTCCCTTTTTAAAGGAGGTAAAATGTTTATAATAGCACCTAAAATCATCTTAACTTGCGATGATGATTTTAATATTTTAGAAGACAAGGCAGTTCTTTTTGATGATAATATTTTAGAAATTGATAGCTTAGAAAATTTACAAAAATCCTACCCACAAGCTAAGCTTATACCAACTCCAAAAGATACCTTACTTTTACCTGCTTTTATCAACCCACACACACATTTAGAATTTAGTGCAAATAATGGAAATTTAGTCTTTGGGGACTTTTTAAAATGGCTTGATAGCGTTTTTAATAACCGCGAGCAATTAAACGAAAAAGCCAAAGAAAAATTAATCTCACAAAATATCCATAAAATGCTAAAAAGTGGCACTGCTACCATAGGAGAAATTTCAAGCTTTGGGAGTGATTTAAACCCTTGTGTCAATTCACAAGCTAGAGTGGTATTTTTCAATGAAATTTTAGGTTCAAATGCAAATTTTATCCAAGCTAAAAAAGAAGAATTTTTAACTCGTTATGAAAAAAGCATGAGTTTTAAAACTTCTAAATTTATCCCTGCTATTTCAGTGCATGCGCCCTACTCAACCCACCCAAAACTTGCCAAATTTGCTATAAAACTTGCTAGAGAAAATGATCATTTACTAAGTACGCATTTTCTTGAAAGCAATCATGAAAACAACTGGCTAAGGTTTAAAAAAGGTGGTTTTAAAAAAAGCTTGGCTAAATTTAGCAAAAATCCTATGCCATTTTACACTCCACAAAGCTTTTTAGAACTTTTTAAAGGTCAAAGGACTTTATTTACACATTGTGTGTATTTTAAAGAATGGGATTTGCTAGATAAAAATTTACACTCGATCACGCATTGTGCTTTTTCAAACAGACTTTTGAGTAAAAATACTTTTAAATTAAAATCTGCTTTAAAAAATAGTGTTAATATCCACCTAGGAACCGATGGCTTAAGCTCAAATACTTCTTTAAGTGTGCTTGATGAAATGAGAGCAAATTTATTTATACATGATGATCTTGAGTTAGAAAATTTTGCTAAAATATTGCTTTTAATGGCAACAAATAAAGCCGCAAAAGCCTTGAATTTAAACCTAGGGCAAATTCAAAAAGGCAAAATCGCTGATTTTAGTCTTTTTGCTTTACCAAATAGCACAAATTTAAAACAACTTCCTTTGCAATTTATCTTACAAAGCAAAGAAGTGTTAAAACTTTTTATAGAAGGAAAAGAATGCAAATTATAAAATCATTTTTTAAAGGAATTGGAAAAATCATTTCTTATATCAACACTTATTTTAAAACCTTTGTGTTTTTATTTATCGTATTTTTAATCCTTGCTCCAAGCGGAGATAATACTAAACTTTCTAATGCAAACTTAGCACAAATTAACCTTAAAGGCGAAATTAGCGATGCGAGTAATCTTTTAGAACAAATTTACAAAGTCAAAGAGGATAAAGCTATAAAAGGGGTTTTACTTTTTATAGATAGCCCTGGTGGAGCTTTTGCACCAAGCATGGAAATAGCTTTAGCTATACAAGATCTTAAAGCTAAAAAGCCTGTGGTAGTCTATGCAGGTGGAACTATAGCAAGCGGAAGCTACTTAAGTGCGGTGGGAGCTGATATGATCATCGCTAATCCTGCTAGCTTTGTAGGATCTATCGGGGTAATCATGCAAGGCTTTGAAGTAAGTGAGCTTGCACAAAAACTTGGTATAAATGAGCAAACCATCAAAGCAGGAAGTTATAAAGAAGCAGGAACTTTCATGCGTAAATGGAGCGAAGATGAAAAAGACTTTTTACAAAATTTAGCTAATCAAAGCTATGAGCTTTTCACACAATTTGTCGCTAAAAATCGTAAATTAGACTTAAATCAAACAAACTCATGGGCTGATGCAAAAGTATTTTTAGCAAATGAGGCTTTAAAATTAAAACTCATTGATAAAATAGGTAATTACGAGCAAGCCAAAAAAGAAGTAGAAAAACTAGCCAAAGTACAAAACCCTATCTGGCAAAAAGAAGATGCCATAGATAAGTTTTTAAAACGTTTAGAAGAGCAAAGCGCTAGCTTTTTTGCTAACACTTTAGCACGATTTTTCACACAAGTAAGCTCACAAAAAATCTACTAAGATTTAATAATCTCATAAAATCCATAAGTATCATTTTCTAAAAAGCCTTTATATAAAGGCTTTAGCTTTAAATCTAACTTAACATTTTCAAAGGTATTTAAATTTGAGCTTGAAAAAATCAAAAGCATATCTAACTCATCTTTAAAGGCTTTTAAAAAATTCTCCCCGCCCTCATACATGATGAGCTTTGCTTTGCTAGGAATGCTTGTAAAAATTTCTCTTTCAGCTACGCTAAATAAAGGAATGTTTGGATCAAAACTTTCTAAATTTTGACGGCTTAGTATGCATAAATTTGGCGCTTTAGCCTGAACTAACCTTGCATCTAAAATAGGCCTATCATGCCTTATAGTTTCTCCACCTACTACAAGTAACTCAAGCTTTGAGCGTAATGCATGAGCATAGGTTCTACTTGCTTTAGAACTTACGATTTTACCATAAGCAGAGCCGTTTAAAGAAAGGGCTAGTTTAAAAAATTTAAAGCTTGATTTTTGCCATTTTAAAAAAGGTTTTAAAAGCTCTTTAGCTCTTTGCTCGCAAATTCCCATGTGAACTTTTATGCCTTGATTTATTAAAAACTCTGCTCCGCCGCTTGCGAGCTTATGCTCATCCTTAGTAGCGATAAAAACTTCGCTAAAACCAAGCACGCTAAAAAGTTTCGCACAAGGCGGGGTTTTGCCCTGATGATTGCAAGGCTCTAAGCTCACATAAGCACTAGCGCCTTTTAATAACCCCTGATGATTTTGACAAATAAACTCATGCAAATCATTTGCATTTTGTGGTAAATCTAAATTTGGATTAAGTGCTTTTAAGGCTTTGCTTACTGCTTCAAGCTCTGCATGAGCCTTACCTGCTTCTTTGTGCGCTTCTATACTTAAGATTTTGCCATTTTTATCTAAGATCACACAACCTACGGCTGGATTAGGGTAGGTTAAAAGCTGATATTTCCAAGCTTCATCTATGGCTAAATTCATATAAAATTCGTGATTCATATTGCCTTTTCGTTTATAAGTAAAATAATTCCTAATATTTAGTTTTATAATTAATATTATATAATATACATTTTAATTATCTATAATTTACGGATTACACAATAAAATATGATTAATAATACAAAAAAATTAAAAGCTATTGATTTGTTTGCTGGAATTGGTGGAATACGCATAGGATTTAAAAATATATTTCAAGAAAAACTAGAATTTGTTTTTTCTTCAGAAATAGATAAATTTGCTTGTCAAACATATTTTTGTAATTTTAATGAGCTACCACATGGAGATATAACACAAATAAACGAAAATGATATCCCCAAACACAATATATTATTAGCAGGATTTCCATGTCAAGCTTTTTCTATTGCTGGCCTTAGAAAAGGCTTTAATGATACTAGAGGAACATTATTTTTTGATGTTGCACGTATAGCAAAAAAACACAAGCCGGAAATTATTTTTTTAGAAAATGTTAAAGGTTTTAAAAATCACGATAAGGGAAGAACTTTTAATATCATAAAAAATACTTTAGAAGATATGGGTTATGATATTTTTTCAGAAGTATTAAATGCTAAAAATTTTGGAGTGCCACAAAATAGAGAAAGAATATATATTATAGGTTTTTTAAAGGCAAAATTTAAAAATATATCATTTAATTTTGATGAATTAAAAAATATAGAAATAAAATCTAAACTAGGTGATATTTTAGAAAAAAATGTAGATGATAAATATACCATTTCAGATAAATTATGGGCTGGACATCAACGCAGAAAATTAGAACATAAAAAAAAGGGTAATGGTTTCGGTTATTCACTATTTAATCATAATTCAGAATATACTAGCACTATTAGCGCTAGGTATTATAAAGACGGATCTGAGATATTAGTTGAGCAAAAAAATAAAAACCCCAGAAAACTAACTCCAAGAGAAGCTGCCAGACTACAAGGCTTTCCAGATAGTTTTAGAATAATAACAAGTGATAATCAAAGCTATAAACAATTTGGTAACAGCGTAGCTATTCCTGTAATTGAAAATATCGCTAAACTAATTCATAAGGAATTATATAATGACTATAAATAACGATAAATTTGATATAAATTTAAAATTTTACTTTTTTATGAAATGTCTAGTCAAAATTAATTTTTCAGATACACAAATAATAAACATTCTATACGATATATCAGAAAGTAAAAATTCTTTACATAAACTACAACAGCATATCAATTTCAACACTAAAAACGGTATAAATCAATGGAATTATTTAGAACAAATTATTTATGAAATTAGAAATAATATAGATTTTAATGTGTTTGTATTTGCTTTAAAAATTTACTCAATTAAAAATTTATTACTAGAATTAGCTAAAATAAAGCAAATCAGCAATACTGAGTTATTATCAAGATTAGATCCATTGTCTTTAGAATACGATAAAATAACTTTATACAACCCATATTCAACTAGAGTCAATGGGGCTTTGTTAGCATTAGCGTTTTTTAATCATATAGACAATAATCAATTTTTTCATAATAACATAAATAAAGAGTATTTTTTAAGTATTTGTCGCCTTTCTCAAGAATTAAAAACACATGGCTTAGAACCAAATCAAATTTTTATGCTTATTTTAAATGAAAGCATTAATCAATCTATTATAAGTAGTAGTGGCAATAACTATGAAGATAGAATACTCAAAAAACTACAATCTATAGGAATTGACCGCGAAACGATAACTAAAAAACATGATGAAAACGATAGCTCCACAGAATTTGATTTCTTTTTTGATCTCAATGGAAAAACCTATGGAATAGGAGCAAAAAGAACTTTAAGAGAAAGATATAAACAATTCATAAAAACAAGTCAAATGAGCAATATAGATGTTATGATTGAAATAACCTTGGGATTAGATTTAGGAGAAGAAAAAGCTAAAGCTATTCGTAATTATGGAGTATATTTAATTGTATCAGATGAAATATATAGACAAAATAGATATTTACAAAACATAGATGGAATATTTAGCTCATCACATTTTACATTAGAATTATTGCAAAATTTATAATTTAAAAAGATGTGAGTATGAAAAATATTTACGCTTGGCCCTAAAAAATCTTTTTTCTGTATTTTTTTAAATCATATAAAGTTTTACATCATAAATTTTAAAGAAAATATTTGAGGTAGATTATATTTAATATATCACTAAACTTCAAAAAAACTTTTTCATATAAAAAACAAAGACATTAATTTTAACTTTAAGAAAGAATAAAATTCATACTAAAAACAAATTCTCATAACAATCAAATCGTCTTGAAAATTTAGTTCATAATTTAAAATCCAATTTATTGATATTTGTAAGGCTTTAATACATTTGTTGTATTTTTGCTTTTTTTCAAAAAATATCCTAAAAATTTTCTCGTTTGGGTTGTGGTATTTGTACTTGTATTTTATTTCCACTTAAAAAGTGAAATTCAACAATATTCATGCTATTTCCCTTTAATCTGCAAATATAAAATTTTTATAGCTTTTTGTTTTTATGTTTAAATTCAATTATACAAAAGATAAGTAAAAATTTATATTTCTAAATTTTTACCATTGTATGAAGGTTTTAGCTTTTCTTATGTCGCTAAAATTTAAAGTAGTTTTTTCTTGAGTTTCTAAATTTTCTAAAGTGATATTTTCATCATCTACGGCGATGATTTTTGCTTCGATTTTTTCTTTTTCACTAGTTGTGATTTTTACAAGCTCATTAATACTTTTTGCAAAATGCTCGATTTTGCTAAGTTTTCTCTCAAGCCCACAGCTTGATACTTCTAAAAAATACTCCCCGCTCACAAGTGGCTCTACATCAAAAATAGGCGATAAAATCTCACTAAGTCTAGCACAATCATCAAGATTTACCCCACCTTCTTTTTGCACATAAATTCTATAAATCTTTCTACCATTTTCACTTGTTAGCTCATCATCATAAAAGCTAAGCCCTGCTTCTTTACAAAGTGCTTCAAGATTCATTTTGTTCCTTTTTGATTTTTTCAAATAAAGCATCCATATGATTTTGATACTCCAATCTATCATCAAATTTAAAGTGAAAATTCGGACATCTATACCACCCTTGCTCACTCATGCAATAATTTTGCAAAGCGCGGGCGGCTTTTTTAAGTTGATTGAGTATGATTTCTTGCTCTTGGGTATTAAAAAACATTTTATCTAAATACACAAAAGCATCATATCTGCCTTTTTTACACTCCACATCCACCACACACAAGTTTTTTAAAGCTTCGTTATCTAAATTTGCTAAAGCTTCTGGTATGAGTTCTTTTAAAATGCTTTCTGTGCGTAGCTTTTTGATTTCAGCTGGGTTCATAGGCTTACTTGTTCCTCAACTTCTTTGTAGCTTTCTATATAATCGCCCACTCTCATATCATTACAACCTTCTATGCCTACACCGCATTCATAGCCTTTTGCAACTTCTCTTACATCATCTTTAAAGCGTTTGAGTGAGCTTACATTACCTTCAAATACCACAACCCCATCTCTAATGAGCCTGATTTTCGCGCCACGATTGATCGTGCCTTCTGTCACCATACAACCTGCGATTTGGCCTAGTTTTGGTACATTGATCACTTGGCGAATTTCAGCTTGACCAAGTTGCTCTTCAGAGATGATAGGACTCATCATACCACCTAGTAAGGCTTTTACATCATCAAGCAAATTGTAAATAACATTATAAGTTTTTATCTCTACACCTTTATCTTTAGCGCGTTCTTTGATCTCACCAGTTGGGCGTATATTAAAACCTAAAACGATAGAGTTTTCACTAGCACTTGCAAGCTCTATATCACTTTGAGTAATCCCACCTACCCCACTATGGATGATATTAACCTTAATCTCATCGTTTTTGAGTTTTTCTAAACTAGCCTTAATCGCTTCAAGTGAACCTTGCACATCTGCTTTTAAAATCACAGGTAAGGCTTTTAAATTGCCTTCTTTGATTTTTGCACCAAGCTCATCTATACTTACTTTAGTGGATTTACTTAATTCTTTTTGGCGGTTATATTCATGGCGTTTATTAGCATATTCTCTTGCTTGTTTATCACTATCTACGGCTATTAGCGTTTCTCCCGCATCGGCTACTTCACTAAGACCTATGATCACCCCGCACTCACCTGGACCTATTTCTTTTAAAGCTTTGCCTTGATCATCGCTCATAGCACGCACTTTACCATAAGCTTCCCCTGCTACGACTGTATTTCCTACTCTTAAAGTACCATTTTGCACGATGATAGTAGCCACAGGACCTCTACCTTTTTGCACTGAAGATTCTATAATACTTGCTTTAGCATGGGCTTTTGGATTTGCTTTAAGCTCTAAAATATCAGCTTGTAACAATACAATTTCAAGTAAATCCTCTATACCATCACCCTTTTTAGCTGAAACTGGCACAAACTCATGGCTTCCACCCCATTCTACTGGCATGATGTCCATTTCTGCTAGTTGGGTTTTTACCATGTCAGGATTTGCGTTTTCTTTATCCATTTTATTAATAGCGATGATAATAGGCACATTAGCTGCTTTTGCATGATTAATCGCTTCTTTAGTTTGTGGTTTTACCCCATCATCTGCAGCTACTACGATAATAACAATATCCGTTATACTAGCTCCCCTTGCACGCATAGCAGTAAATGCCTCATGGCCTGGAGTATCAATAAAAGTGATTTTTCTACCATTTTTTTCCACCATATAAGCACCAACATGCTGAGTGATCCCGCCTGCTTCGCCACTTGCAATACGTGATTTTCTTATATAATCAAGCAAAGAAGTCTTACCATGATCCACATGCCCCATGATAGTGATAACCGGAGCTCTTTGGCTTAAATTTTCTTCTGTTTGATTTTCATCATAATCTTTTACATAATCAAACTCATCAGCCTCATCGATGATATTAATCTCCACTCCAAATTCAGCTGCAAGAATTTCAATAGCATCCTCATCTAAAAAATCATTTTTAGTCGTCATCATACCAAGCATGAAAAGCTTAGAGATAACTTCTCCGGTGTTTTTACCAAGTTTTTCAGCAAATTCATACACACGAATTTCTTTAGGTATGCTTACACTTGTGATTGCTTCGCTTTCTTTTTTCTCTACCTTTTTAGGTGGTTTTTTACGACTTCTTCTTTGTATACCACCCTCGCCAAATGGATTGATAGAATTATTTAAAGATTGCTTTAAGATATTTGGTTGTTTTTTGTTTGCTGGTTGTGCTGGTTTGTTTTCTTTTACACTAAAATCAGGTAAAACTACCATATCATCATCTTCTAAAGAAATATCAGCAAAGTCTTTATCTCCTAAAAGATCCATTTTAGTAGTGCTTTCTTTTTTGCTTGCTACAGGATGATTTTTCTTTTCTTTTTTCTTTCTTTTTAAATTCTCATCTGAATTAGAAAAAATCATGCTAAGGCTTAGACCTTGAGTAGCTTGTGTACTAGCTTTTTCTTCTTTATTTATTTGAGTTTCTTTGTTTTCTTCTTTTTTCTTTTTAACGATAACTAAGCCTCTTCTTTTGGCTAAATTTAAATTAGAACCTAGCTTTTCATCGAGTTTAATTTCTTCTTTTTTCTCTTCTAATACTTCATTTTTTATAGGATTTTCAGGTTGTTTTTCTTCTTTTTTTATTTCATCTTTTTTTTCACTTACTGCTTTAGTAGGGCTTTTACTTTCTTTTTTAGTAGTAGTTTTTTTCTCTTCTTTTTTGCTTTCTTCTTTTTTAGTTGTAGTTTTTTTTGCCGTACTTTCTTTTTTAGGTTTGGCTACTTTTTTTACCACATCTAGTATTTCACCAGATTGAACGTATTGATAAATCGCTTCTGCGATTTCAGAAGATACTTTTTTGTTAGGGGATTTGATATCTTCTAAGCCCATTTCATTAGCTTTTTCTATAATTTCTTTACTTGTATATCCTAACTCTTGAGCGATCTCGCTAATCTTTACATCTGCCATTAAAAAATATCTCCTTTAAATCCTGCTGATTTATATTACCATGAAAATTGCCTTTGCAAGCTCTCATAAAAGCCCTTTGCAATGTTTTTTCATCTTTATCAAAACATGAATTACAAATATATAAACTCCTGCCAAATTCCACTTTAGTGATAATTTGAGAATTTTTTATTTGGAATTGATGCAAACTTTGCTTTTCATAACGGCCTTTGCAAACAATGCACATTCTAATGGGTATATGATTTTTCAAAATTATATCTTTTTTTTGGAATTTTTAGCAAATTTTAAAGCCCTCATCATCAAATTCTAAAAGTTCAACTCTAAATTTAGCAAATTTATTTTTGATTTTTTCTTTGATTTTTTTAGCATCATCTTTATAAGCTAGAGTAAAAAAACTCGAACCTGATCCTGAAAGCGTACTCATGAGAGCATTATTATCTAAAGCTAGTTTTTGCACCTCAAAAAGTTCTGGCAAAAGCTTCATTCTTTGATTTTGATGAAGTTTATCCAAACTTGCATATTTTAATAAATCATATTTTTTCTCTAAAAAACAAGCAGTTAAAAATGAAGCATGGCAAAGATTAAAAACACCCTCTTCTAGGTTGATTTTTTTAGCTAAAACTGCTCTTGATTTTTGAGTATTCATCGCTACATTTGGTATGGTTATAATAGCTTGTAAGTCTTTGTCCACTTCTTTTTTTATAGCTAAAACTTTTTCATTATGAGTTAATGCACACACAAAACCCCCAAGTGCTGCTGGAGCTATGTTATCTGGATGGTTTTCATATTTTAAAGCTTCATTTAAAATGATATTTTTATCCGCTTTAAACCCACTTAATTCATAAGCACAAGCAATGGCTCCAACTATCACAGCAGAAGAACTTCCCATACCTCTAGCTAAAGGGATATTATTTTGAAAAATAAAGCGGAAATTATCTTTTTTACCACTAAGTCTTTGATAAATTTCATAAAAAATATTAACAAAGGTATTATTTTTTTTAAGATAGATATTATTTTCACCTTCTCCATGTATGCTAATGCTAAAAAATTTAGATTTTTCAACTATAGTTTGATTAAAATATTTCAAACTCAAACCCAAACAATCAAAACCAGGACCTAAATTTGCACTTGTTGCAGGAACTAAAATCTTCATTTTTTACCTTAATTAATCGCATCTAAAACATAAAAAGGTGTATTTTCTTTGCTGAAATTTAAACCTTTTAAACTTTGGGGCATAAAAAAACTTCCCGCTTGTGTCTTTTCTAAAATAATTTCATCATCTTTTTTTACAAAACACAAATGCTTATTAGCGGCTATAGGAGCGTTATTATTTAGCTCAAAAGCACTAATAGCTTTTAAAGGTATATTTTTAACTATAGCTAGGGTTTTAAAAGAAACATAAGAAATTTTTATACCCATATAAGAGCCTGGTCCATGCACATAAATAAGCTTTTCAAACTCATATTGTGAAAGTAAATCTTGCAATATTTTTGGCAAAACTTCACTAACTTTTAAATCATTCTCAATGGTTTTTATCAATACATCATTTTCATAAATACCAAGCATCAAAGGTTTTGCTATGGCATTTAAAAGTAAAGTAACCTTTTTTATGCAAAAACCTTTTCATAAACTTTATATGCACTTTTTTCTAAACTTACTACTTCATAGGCACTAGGATCTTTTAAAAGTTCTTTGGTTAAAAGATGATTAAGTTTGTGCGAACCTGCATAAGAAGTATAATCTCCAAAAACCCTACATCCAAGCAAGGTTAAATCCCCGATAGCATCTAAAATTTTATGGCGCACAAATTCATCTTTAAAACGCAAACCTTCAGGGTTTAAAATACGATTATCATCAATCACAACAGCATTTTCTAAGCTTCCACCAAGACCTAAATTCATAGCTCTTAAAGCTTGAACATCCTTTAAAAAGCCAAAGGTTCTTGCTCTTGCTATTTGCTCTATGTAGTTTTGTTTACTAAATTCAAAACAATAATTTTGCTTACCTATAATAGGATTATCAAATTCGATTGTATAGTTTATAATAGGCATATCCGTAGGGCTTAAACGTACAAATTTATTACCTTCTTTTACTTCCACACTTTTTTTAATCACTAAAATTTTTTTTACCGCGTCAAGTTCTTTTATACCTGCTTCTTCAAGCATCATACAAAAACCTATGCTACTACCATCCATTACAGGAGCTTCATTAGCATCTAAAACTATGCGCACATTGTCAATACCATAAGCATTAATCGCGCTCATTAAATGCTCTATAGTAGAAACATAACCTCTATGATCACCTATTACAGTAGCCATTTGCGTATCGATGACATTTTCAGGCTTTGCTTCATAAGAAATTCCCAAATCACTTCTATAAAACACTATACCACTGCCAGCTTCTAATGGCTCTAATTTTATACTAATAGGCTCACCCTTGTGCAAACCTATGCCAACACCTTTAACTTCTTTTGCTATTGTTGTTTGATTCATTTTTATTCACTCAAAATTCTTTTTTTGCTTGACTCTAACACATTATAGATATTTTCTTTTATCCATTTTGCATCTTGCCATTGCTCAGGACGCACTTCAACTCCTTGTACTAAAACACCAAAATGCACATGATCTCCAAGTGCTAAACCTGTGGTACCTGTAGTACCTATAACATCACCTGCTCTAACTCTATCTCCTACATTTACATCCACATTAGTGCAGTGTCCATAAAGAGTATAAATACCAAAACCATGATAAACAATAATATTTAATCCATAAATTCCATTTTCTTGCACAAATACCACTTCACCATCGTTATTGCTAACGATAGGCGCTTCTTTTACGCTTGCTAAATCAAGCCCCATATGATAAGAGCTACTAAATGCTTGATTATTATAAGAATAAAATCTATGATCAGCATAATCAGCTACTTTTTGGCCATTTTTTAAAGGCTTGAAAAGATTAACTTTAAAATTATTAATCATAGTGTCAGGAACTTTACTTGTAATATCATGAATGATAACTTCATTAGAAGCTCTTAAATCTTCATTCACAAATTTAAATTTTTCAAGCCTGCTTAATTCTCTATCTTTTGGAGCATATTTTTGTGCTAAAAATTCGATCTTACCATCTAAAAATCTATCACTTACTTTTATATTTGATACACGGTATTTTTTATTAGTAAAATAATATCTAATTCTTTGTTTGTTTACATTACCTGCTTTATCTACTGCCACTACATAAACTCTAAAGTGCTCATCAGTAGCCTCCCAAGGAATCAAAGCAGCATAATATCCTTCTTTTACAAAAGGAGTTGCTTTAAAAATTTTGTCTTTATCAGTTGTAATATAAACTTCTTGTAAATTCTCATCACTTGCTTTAAATACCACACTACCTACTCCGCCTTGCTCGATTTGGTAAGAATTATCTAAAATTTCTACAAGTGGTTTTTTGGTATCAATGATAACTTTCACTTCTTTAAGCGCTTGATTTCCTAAAAAGAAATTCCAAAAACTACTATCACTTGCTTCTATTACAAGTTTATATGAATCGACTTTTTCTTTATAAGCTGGTTTTGGTAATTTTAAATCAAAATGAATGCTTTTTTTATTGCCTTTAACATGCTCATTTACAAGTATTTCGCCATTTAATTCATTTGCTTTAAATAGTGTGACTTTAACATCTTTTAAAGCACTTTCATCGCTTATTTCTATAGATATAGGATCTGTTAGATTACTATAAATTACATCTGATTTTGTTTGAATCAATGGAGGATTTTTTTCAAACAACTTTGTATTTAAAACAAATACCACAAAGGCTAAAAGTATTAAAAAAACTACAAAAATCCATTTTTTATTTGATCTTTTACGCGCAAAAACCATATTTTCACTTTCAAGCTATTTTTTTAAAAATATATTATTCTTTAGCAAATTAAGAGTAAATTATAAAGAATTTTATAGAATTTCTCTTAATTTATTTGCACTTTTAATCCAAGTTTCAAGCTCATTTATATCACATTTTTCTATCATTTTTTTACACTCTTGTAATTCTTTTTGAAATAAATCAATAGAATTTAATAAATTTTGTTTATTTTGCTCAAAAATACCACTCCACATTTGAGGGTTTGATTTGGCAATCCTACACATATCTTTAAAAGAAGGACCACCTAGGTGGGCTATGTTTTTTTTGTTTTCTTCTTTCATTACAAAATTTGCCAAAGAAAAACTAATCACATGCGGTAAGTGTGAAATGATAGAAGCATGATGATCATGTGCGATACTATCCATAAATACAAGCTTCATTCCTAAATCTGAAAAAATTTCTATAGCTCTTTTTTGATGAATATGATCAGCATTTTGCACATCACACAAAACACAAACTGCATTTTTATATAAATCTTTTATAGCTGCATTTGGACCACTATTTTCAGTTCCTGCCATAGGATGAGCTGCGATAAATTGACTTTTCAAATAAGAAGGTAAATTTTTAATAATTTCTTCTTTTGTACTTCCAAGCTCAATGATAGTACAATCTTTAGAAATACCTTGAAATTCTTTTAAGATTTTTACAATAGCTCTTACAGGAATAGCTAAAAAAATCACATCACATTTTTTCAACTCTTCAAATGAAACAATTTTATCTATTAACTTTCTATCTAGCGCAATCTGCTCAAATTCTTTGTTTATATCATACCCACAAACTAAATCTATTAATTTATTCTCTCTTAAACTAAGACCTAAAGATCCGCCTATTAAGCCAAGTCCGACTATACCTACTTTCATAAATTTTCCTTAAAAAGCATTAGTTAAAAATATTTTGGTATTATAACGATTTTGTATATAAAAATTTAGGTAAAATGATGAAAAAATGGTTTATTTTCTTTGCACTCTCAAGTTCTTTATGTGCAGCTACGATTAAAGATATCAAATTTGAAGGCTTATCGCAACTTTCTAAAGAAAGTGCTATTGCGATTTCTAAATTAAAAATAGGACAAAAAATTAATCCTGCTAGTATAGATACAGCAATTAAAAACCTTTTTGATAGAAATTATTTTAAAGATATAGTGGTAGAAGAAAAAAATGGGGTGCTAACTTTTAAAGTAATAGAAAAACCTTCCATTGGAAAAATAGATATTCAAGGTATAGCAAGTAACGATAGAAAACAAATAGAAAGCCTTGTTGGTTTAAAACCTGGAATTTTATATGATGAAAATTCAGCTAAAGATGCTGCTGAAAAAATCAAGCTTTTTTATCAAGCCAAAGGTTTTTATGACACTGTTGTAGAAATCAAAGATGAAAAATTAAGTAATTCAAGCTCATTGAAACTTACTTTTGTTGTAAATCGTGGAGAAAATATCATCATAGAAAAAGTGCATTTAAGCGGTGCAAAAAATTTAAGCTATTCAGATATTGAACCTGCAGTAGCAAATAAACAAAGAGAAGCTTTGGGTTGGATGTGGGGTTTTAATGATGGTAAGCTTAAAATCTTTGATTTAGCAAATGACAGCTCAAGAATTTCAGATGTATATTTAAAAGAAGGATATCTTGATGTGAGCGTATCTCCTGCTTTTTTAAATACTTACACAGATACTTATCAAGCTGATTTGACTTATTTTATCAACGAGGGTGAGGTTTATAAAGTTAAAGGGATTAAAATTTTTAATCCTATTTTTAGTGATGAAGAAAATGAAGCTTTAGCAAATGATTTAAAATTAAGTGTTGGAAAAATAGTTAATATAGAAAAACTAAGAGAAGATATAAAGACTATAGAAACTAAAACAGCAGATTTAGGCTATGCTTTTGTACAAGTTATACCTGATATACAAAAAGATAAAGAAAATCATGAAGCTATGATTATTTTTAAAGTCATACCAAATGAAAAAGTATATATAAGAGATGTCATCATCTCAGGTAACACCAAAACAGTTGATAGGGTTGTTCGTAGAGAGCTTTATCTAACCGAAGGTAATCTTTATAATAGAACTGATTTAATGGACTCAAGAAATGCTCTAAGAAGAACTGCGTATTTTGAAAATGTAGATATTAAAGAACAAAGAGTAGATGATACGCATATTGATTTGATAGTAGAAGTCAAAGAAGCTTCAACTGGGGCCATCTCAGGTGGTATTGGTTATGGGACTAGTGATGGAATTTTACTTAGTGCTTCATTATCTGATGCAAATATCTTAGGCTCTGGTATGAAAGGAAGTGTAAGTATAGACAAAGGCGATGATACACTTTCAGGTAGAGTATCTTTAAGAAATCCTAGAGTAAATGATAGTGATTATTCTCTTGGAGGATCATTATATTCAGATCGTTTAGAATGGGATAGCTATGATGAGAGAAACTATGGTTTTGATATAAGTGTTGGTAAAACTTTAGGAAGATATACAAGCGTTGATTTAACTTATAATCTTGAGCAAAGTGATATTTATCATTTAAGTGATCGCTTAATCGCTCAAGGATATAAACTTGGAAAAACTTATAAAAGCTCCATTACACCTTCAATAGTATTTAACAATACAGATGATTATTATCTACCAAGATCAGGTTTTATCGCTTCAACCTCACTTGAATATGCAGGCTTAGGTGGAGATCAAGAATTTATAAGCTCTACTACTAAATTTAATTATTACCAAGGCTTGGAAGAATTTATAGGTTGGGATTTGATTTATCGTTATAAAGCAAGTTTTTATAAGGTATGGGATCAAGGTTATTTACCTATCAATGAAAAATTATATCTTGGAGGTATAGGAACTATTAGAGGTTTTGATAGAAGAAGTGTAAGCCCTAAAAATGCGTGGGGTGATGAAACAGGTGGTACAGTGGCTTTTGCTAACTCTGTTGAGCTTAGCTTTCCAATCTTTGATAGAATCAAACTAAGAGGAAGTGTATTTTTTGACTATGGTGCCATAGGTGAGAGTTCTTTAAGTCAAATTCAAAGATGGAGTACAGGTGTTGGTTTTGAGTGGCTAACTCCACTAGGTGCTTTAAATTTAGTTTTTGCTAAACCATTTAACACTAACTCAAAAGATGATTTAAGTAAATTTGAGTTTATGTTGGGTGCAAGATTTTAAAAATACTAAAATCTTGCTATAATTTTGAAATTTTATTTTAGGTAGAGATAATGAATTTTTTAGATATTTTTTCTAGTATAAGACGCAAACAAGCCACTCCAAGTGAAGCTCCAAATCACTGGGTAAAATGTAATTCTTGTCATGCGTTAATGTATTATAAAGAAATAGAAACTTGTTATAATGTTTGCCCTAAATGTAATTTTCATATGAGATTAAATCCTTTAAAACGCATCGAGTTACTTAGCGATGAAGGTACATTTGTAGAAATGGATAAAGACTTACACGCAATCGATCCGCTTAAATTTGTAGATAGTAAATCATATAAAAAAAGATTAGCAGAAAACGAAGAAAAAACAGGAAGAAAAAGCGCCATAATAAGTGGCGAATGTAATATAGATGGGATAAAAACTCAACTTGTTGTTTTTGATTTTTCTTTCATGGGTGGAAGTTTAGGCTCAGTAGAAGGTGAAAAAATTCTTAGAGCGATTGAAAGAGCGATTGAGAAAAAAACTCCTGTTGTTATAGTGAGCGCAAGTGGCGGAGCTAGGATGCAAGAAAGCACTTATTCTTTAATGCAAATGAGCAAAACAAGTGCAGCATTAAAACTGCTAGCAGAAGAAAAACTTCCTTATATTTCAGTATTAACCGATCCAACTATGGGTGGAGTGAGTGCATCTTTTGCTTGGCTTGGAGATATCATCTTAGCTGAACCTGGTGCCCTAGTAGGCTTTGCAGGAGCTAGGGTAATCAAACAAACCATAGGAGCTGATTTACCAGAAGGCTTTCAAAAGGCTGAATTTTTACTCGAGCATGGATTGATTGATGCGATTGTAGAAAGAAGTGATCATAAAAAATTTATAGCAGACTTTTTAAGATTTTTTTCTAAAAACTAAAAAATGCAAATCAATCTTTTAAGCATTCAAAAAAACAATAACGATGAATTTAGCAAGATAGATGAGCATTATATCAAGCTCATCAAAAAATTTTGCAGTTTTAATGATATATGTATTTTTAATAATAAAATCAATCAGGCACAAAACACTAATACCATAGAAGCAAAAAAATCTTATACAAATGCACTAAGTCCTTATAAAAAAGGTTTTTGTATAGCCTTAGATGAAAAAGGTAAAGAGCTTACAAGTGTAGAATTTGCAAGATTATTACAAGATAAAAATGAAATTTCTTTTTTTATAGGCGGTGCTTATGGATTTGAACAAGAATTTATTACACAAATGCATGCAAGTATAGCTCTTAGTAAAATGACTTTAGTGCATAAATTTGCCAAAACTATGCTTTTAGAGCAAATTTATCGTGCATTTTGTATTAATACAAACCACCCATATCACAAATAGGAGCGTTTATGCAAGAATTAAATCTTGAAGAATTTAAAAACATATTACTTCAAAGACAAAAAGAAATTTTACAAGAACTTCAGGGTAATATAAACAATATCCATAATCTACAAGATAGCGAACCTAGAGATGAGGTTGATTTGCAACAAATTGACAATAGCTCTCATATTGACTTTAAAATCAACGAAAATTTAAAAGCCGAGCTAGAAGAAATTAAACATTCATTAAGTAAAATAGATAACAATACTTATGGTATTTGTGAGTATTGTGAAGATGATATTCATCCTGAAAGACTTAAGGTAAAACCTCACGCAAAATACTGTATCAATTGCCGTGAAACCCTAGAAAAAAGGAAAGAGCTATGAAGATAAGATTATTTTTCTTTGCAAGTTTAGTTTATCTTTTAATTGTTGCAGCCTTAGTTTATAATCTAAACTTAGGAAATTACACTTTCATAATTTCTACTTTTGAATTAAATTTGCCTATTAGCTTATGGGTTGTTTTACCTGCTTTATTTTTAATGATATTAGCATTAGCACATATGAGTTTTTATGGTTTTTTAAAACATTTACAATATAAAAATCTAATTAAAGATAGTAAAAATTATGAAAATTTTATTATTGATATTTTTTTAAAAAAAGTAAGTAAGGTTAAATTTAAAACTCAAGAATTTCAAAATATAGCCAAAAACACTCAAGCTCTTTGTTTTAAAGAAAAAATTCAAAATCCTAAAATAGATGAAATTATCGATATTTTTGAAAACTTAGATAAAAAAGAATTTGTGGAATTAAAAAAATACAAATTAGATTCAAATAATGAAATTTTTATTTTAAATGAAAAAAATCACTTTCAAAATGATAGCAATTATGCTTTTTCTTTTATCAAAAACAAAGATACCTTAGCAGGTGAGCTAGAAATTTTTGCTTATAAAATGGTGTTAGAAAATGCGCCTTATAGTCAGATTAAAACGCTAAAAACTCAAAAAAACCAAGATGATATTTTATTACTTTTGAATAGATTTGAAAAAGAAAACTTAGAATTAAATCATGCTGAAATCGAAGTTTTACTTAGTATGAATACCTTAGATGATAAGTCATATTTGCAATGCGCTAAAATACTTTGTAAAAAAATAGAACCTCAAGTATTAATTGCTTTATTTAAAAAGTTAAAAGATAATCATTCTCAAGCTTTAAGAGCTTATCTTTATACTTTGGCAGAATTTGGTATGTATGATGAATTGCTTAATGAATTAGGAAATGATCAAAATGAGCATAAAGACTTTAGACTCTTGCTCTTTTTAAGAGAACATAATAAAAAAATAGAACTTGAAAAATTAATACAATGATAGATTTTAGTAAAAAGCCTTTATTTTTAGCCCCTATGGCAGGTTTTTCAGACTTGCCTTTAAGAAATTTAGTTAAACAATTTGGGGCTGATGTAACTATTAGTGAAATGATAAGTTCTAATGCTTTAGTGTATGAGAGCTCAAAAACTCTTAAAATGCTAGAAAAAGCTGAACTTGAAAATCCTTATATAGTTCAAATTGCAGGCTCAGATGAGAGCGTGATTCAAAAAGCGGTAGAAATACTAAATCGTTTTGATTTTATAGATGGAATTGATTTTAATTGCGGTTGTCCTGTAAATAAAGTTATAAAACAATGTGCAGGTAGTGCTCTTTTGCAAGATCTTGATAAATTACAAAGAATTTTAGAACTTATCAAAAAAACAAGTAATAAAAAATTAACTAGTGTCAAAGTAAGATTAGGATTTGATAAAAAAGATCCTATTGCTATTGCTAAAGCGTGTGAAAATGCTGGAGTAGATTTTATCAGTATGCATGGTCGCACTAGAAAACAAATGTATAGTGGAAATGCTGATTATGAAGCCATAGCTTTAGCCAAAGAAAATATCAAAATTCCTTTAGTAGCAAATGGTGATATTAGCGCAGAAAATGCTAAAGAAGTATTTAAAATTACAAATTGTGATGCTTTGATGATAGGGCGTGCAAGCATAGGAAAACCTTGGATATTTTATGAGATAAAAACTGGCAAAAAAATCGAAAAAGCTATGAAAAATAAAATCATTTTCGCACATTTTGAAGAAATGCTAAAACACTATAAAGAACAAGGCATAAGCATATTTAGAAAACACTTGCATGAATATTCTAAAGGTTATGAAGATGCATCTAATTTTAGAGATTGTGTTAATCGTATTAATGATGCAGATATTATGCGAAAATATATTCAAGAATTTTTCAATAAGGAATGATTTTTGCTTGTAAATTTATAAGCAATATGAATGAAGAGATACCATAAAACAAGGAAGGTTCATGGCAGCTCATATCAATTCAAAAGGGATTTACAAAGCATTAGGTGGCATTAGAACAAGTGCAAACAATTTAGCAGCACATGCTTCAAAGCTTAACAATCAAAGTTTAAATTTCGAGCAAGTTTTACAACAAACACAACCAAAATGTATAAGCACTTGCCTACAAAGTTCTCAAAAACAACTTGGAAATTTGCTTGAAGATATTAAAAATAGCAAGGAAGCTATTATAAAAAATACACATATTGATAGTGCAAATATCATCGCAAAATTAAGACAAGAGGCTATTATGATGTATGATATTACTCTTAAAAACCCTCTTTAATGATTTTATATAAATTATCAATATATTCATCGCTAAAATGCGATGAATTAAAATTTTCATAAAACTTTGCAAGATCTTCAGCTTTAAACTCATAACCAAAAGCACATTTTTTGTGTGCAGGTAAAAAAGCTCTTACCAATACAACGTTTTTTTGTATATACTCATCGCAATAAAAACATACAAAGCTTTTATGTAAACGTCCTTCAAAATTTAAAATTTTTAAATAAGCATCTACTATAACACGCTTGCAATCTTGTTTTTCGAAACGTTTAGCACAATCTTCTAAAAGCTCAAAATAAAAACTATCAATTTCCTCAACATCTTTTAAATGCTGATAAAAAAGCCTAATAAACTCTTGCCAAAAAAACATTCTCTCTCTATCTAAAATCCAAGAAAAACCAATATGCAAAACATCTTTTAAACGTGGTAAAAACCTCGAACTTTCCTCAAGCTCAAAATCAATCTTATATCCACTTAAAATATTAGAATGTCTCATTCCATAAAATCTATAACTTTTAATAACTTTTTTAGCACTTAAAAGATAAACGATTAAATCCTCATCTTTTACACTCTGAATATGTAAGATAAAACCTTGCATTTTATAAAAGTTCTACGCCATAAGCTTGCAAAATTTCATAAGCACTATTTTCTAAAGACTTACTAAAACTCGCTGTTGCATTTTTATGCAATATAATTTTTGAGTTGATACTAGCGCTTTGAGCTAAAATAATATTACTAAATACACAAATATGTGAAACCAAACCACAAAATTCTATACTTTCATAATAATTTTGTTTTAAAAAATTAGCCAATTCTAAGCTACCAAAAGCATTCTTATAAAATATTTTTTTTGCATTTTTTAAATACATATCAAAATCACTTGGCATTTGCCAACCCAAAGTATCTTTAATGCAATGATAAATAGGTATTTTTTTTCCTTCTTGAGTTTTTAAATAATTCTCATCATGCGTATCAAAAGTAAAAACAATATCACCTTGATGATTTTTTAAAAGAGCAAGAATATTTTCTTTTATCTTGGTAGCTTTTTCAAAACCTAAGCTACCATCGATAAAATCATTTTGATAATCAACAACAACTAAAAGTTTAGTCATTATCCTTAACCATGAAAAAACTATCCGTGTGGATATTTTCAAATGCAGTTTTTAAGCTTGTAAATAATTTTGGATTTTCTTTTTCTAAATTTGCTAAAAGCTGTTTAGCTTCTTCTCTAGCGTGAGGAAATTTTACATTTTTTTCACTTAATTTCATACCAGGACAAAATTCATTGCCAATAACTTCTAATTCATTATTAATAGCATTTTCTCTTAGTTGTCTTTCTCTTACAAAAATCAAAGGTCGAATAACCTCTACACCTCTTTTACTTTTATATTTTGGAGCTAAACTTCTAAGAGCACCATTATAAATAAAATTCATAAAAAAACTTTCCACTGCATCATCTAAATGATGAGCTATAGCTAATTTATTAAAACCATTTTCCAAAGCATAAGTATATAAAGCACCACGCCTCATTCTTGAAAAATAGCTACAAAAGCTTGAATTTTTTCTAATCGTATCACCTGAAATTTCATAAATATTAGAATCAATCACTTCATGGTCAATACTATGTTCTTTGCAGTGATTATGAAGTTTGGTATAATCTTCACCCATACCATAGCTTAAAGTTACTGCTTTAAGTTCAAATTTAAAAGGCGCGTGTGCTTGCATACGCTTTAAAAGATGAGCTAGAGCTAGAGAGTCTTTCCCACCACTAAGTCCCAATAAAACCTTATCATTATCCCCTATTAGGGAAAATTTAGCGTTTGCTTTAGCTACTTCTCTGATGAGTCTTTTGCTAAGATTTATCATAATTTCTCACAAATTTTTAAGACAAAATTAGCCGAAATTTTAGCAGATTTTTCTACAAACTCATCAAAGTCAAATTCAGCCTTTTCGCCTGCTTTATCGCTCATTGATCTTAAAATCAAACATGGAATTTTTAAAGCATCGCACACCAAAGCTACACTGGCTCCTTCCATTTCACAAGCATCTGCATTGAAAATCTCTCTAATTTTTGCTTTTTTATTCTCATCGCAAATAAACTCATCTCCTGTAGCGATAATACCTGATTGTAATTTAACACCAAGCTCTTTAGCAACTTCTATGGCAAGATTATTTAGCTTATCATCTGTTTTTATAAAAATTTCATTACCTGGAACATAGCCAAGTGGATGCCCAAAAGCTGTGATATCTAAATCATATTGAGCTAATTTTGTAGCATAGATTAAATCCCCTATTTCTAAACTAGGATTAAAAGCACCTGCTACACCTGTAAAGAGCAAAAGCTCGGCTTTAAATTTTTCTATCATAATAGTCGCACTAAGAGTGGAATTGACTTTCCCTATCTTAGAATAAGCGATTATTAATTCATGATTTTTATATTTTGCAAGATAATAAGTATTATTTGCATATTCTATTGTTTGATACTCTTTTAATGTTTCTAGTAAAGGAGTGACCTCTTCAGGCATAGCTCCCAAAATAGCTATTTTCATTTAATTACCTTTAAAATTTCATCAATATCTTCTATTTTACTTAAGGCATAAGTTTCTTTTTGAGTGATTTTTTTATTTAAGCCCTTTAACACGCTCGCACCAAATTCTATATAAAATTCTACTTCTTCATCTATTGCCTTAATGCTTTGTTTATAAAGAACAGGCTTGATGAGTTGCTCACTTAAAAGCGTTAGAGCTTGATTTTTATCATTATACACTTTTGCATTAACATTTGACACTACGCCTTTAAAACTCTCTTTTAAAATAGGTTCTAATTCTTTTGTAAGTTTCAAAGATGCATTTTTTAATAATGGACAATGGCTTGCAACGCTCATATTTAAAAGCATAGCTCTTTTAGCTCCTGCATTTTTAAACTCACTCTCATAAGAAGCCAAATCAGGCTTTAAACCTGCTACTACAATTTGTCCATCACAATTATAATTAGCAGCAAAAATACTTTTTTTCTCACTTAATGCCTTTTGACAGAGTTCTTCTACCACTTTATCTTCAAGTCCTAAAACCACCATCATGCCAGCTTCGATTTTAGAACAATCTTCTTGCATGAATTGACCGCGTTTATTAACAAGCGCTATAACATCTAAAAAGTCAAATGCATCTTGAGTTGCTAAAGCACTAAATTCTCCTAATGAATGACCCAAGCTATACTTAGCTTCTATATTAACTTGCTCTTTTAAAGCTTCATAGGCCATTAGCGAGTTTAATACTATGGCCATTTGTGTAAATTCGCTTTTGTTTAAATTTTCATTTTCTTTAAAAAGCAAATTTTTAAAATCAATTTTACAAAAATCACTAGCATTATCTAACAATTCTTTTGCTTTTTTAGAATTATCATAAAAACTCAAACCCATGCCAACACTCTGAGAGCCTTGACCTGGGAAAATAAATACACTATTCATTAATGACCACCGCAGCAACCACCGCCACCATGCCCATGGCCTCCACAACATCCGCCACCGCCATGTCCGTGATGATCATGATGATGTCCTCCACCACCACATCCACAACTTCTACTACCTGCAATAATTCCTGTTAAAATTTCATCTTCACTTGCAGCTCTAACATCTACGATATTGATTGAAAACAACAAGTCTTTTCCTGCATAAGCATGATTGTAATCAATAGTAACTTCATTTTCAGTAATTTCTCTAACAATTACTCTTACTGTATTGCCATCTTCACCTTCGCCAAAAAGCTCCATACCAACTTGTAAATCAATCCCCGCAAACTGCTCTTTTGGTAAAGTTTGCAAAGCATTTGCATCATATTCACCCAAAGCATTTTCTTTTTTTATCACAATATCAGCATTACATGGGGCATTAAGCTTTTGAATTTCTTCTTCTAATCCTTCTAAAATTTGACCTTTACCCAAAATAAAAGAAATAGGTTCAGCATAAATATTTGATTCTAAAACTTCATTAGTATTTGCATCTTTTAACTCATAAAACATTGAAACTACACTATTTTTTTCTATAGCCATTTTTCTCTCCTTTATTATTTTCTATCTGGTGAAACTTTTGCTTCAGGACTATCAGGATAAGCTGTCTTTAAAGCTTTATAAAATTTATTAGCACTTTTTGGATCTCCAACCTTATCTAAGCTAATAGCTGTATGATAAAGCAATTTTGGCACATAATCGCCCTTAGTGCTTATAGCGGAGCTTTTCTTATAAAATCCCAAAGCACCTGCGTAATCTTGCTGTTTATATCTTATCTCTCCAAGCCAAAAAGTAGATCTAGCAGGTTTATAGTGAATACTTATTAGATGTTCAAATTTTTCTTTTGCATCTTCAAATTGATTTTTATTAGTTTCATCAATTGCTTTTTTCAAAATTTCACTAGATTGTGATTTTTTCCAACTATCATCTTTTACTTCAATCACTTCTTCTTGAGTTTCATTTTCATCTTGAATGATTTCTTCGGTTTTATTATCATCACTTACAATAGGAACGACAGGGGTTGCTTTTGTCTGATTTTGCACTCTAGCTATTTCAGATTGAAAGAAAGTTATAGTTTTATTCATATCTTCTTTTGAGATATAATCATCGTTAATTTTATTAATCAAAGTTGTAATTTCGCTTAAAACTTTTTGAATCTCTTGATGATTTTTTTCTTGAATTTGTCTATTCTCTTCAACATAAGCTCTTAAATTTTGAATTTCTTGAGTAATATTTGCATCAAAATTTTGATAGTTTTCTTCCAATGAAAGCAATTTTGTATTAGCTTTTGAATACTGAGCATTTAAGCCTTCAGTTACACTTTGCAAGCCTTCTATGTTTTCTATGGCTGTATTTATTTTACTTGTTAAATTTGTATAATATTCATTTAAAGCTTTTAAGCGTTCTTGATTTTCATATTGTAATTTTTCATTTTGAGTTAAACCATAAGGTGTTTTTGTATCTACTTTTCCTGCATCAAATGCTGAAATTTCAGCGTGTAAAAAAGTAGCTCCTAAAAGAGCTACTGATAATAATTTTAATTTCATTTATTAAAACTTATTTTGATAATTTAAATTCAGCACGGCGATTTTGAGCATCGCAAGCTTTTGTTCTTTCAGTACATACAGGATTAGTTTCTCCATAGCTTTTTACGCTAATTCTATCTGCGCTAACACCTTGAGCTACTAAAGATTCTTTTACTGCTTTAGCTCTTTTTAAACCTAAAGCTTGATTATACTCATCAGTTCCCCACTCATCGCAGTTTCCTTCAACCACGATTGCAGCATTAGCAGCTTCTTTGTTGAAAATTTCAGCATTGTTTGCAATAACTTTTTGCATATCTTTTCTAACATTAAATTTATCAAAGTCAAAATATACATTTGCTACAGAATTTAAAGATTCAAGATTTTCAAATCTATCAGAACCACCGCTACCTTTTGAGCCATCTACACTACTTGAGCTACTTACACTAGTATTTTTTGTAGCACAACCACTTACAATAACAGCAAATGCAGTAATTGAAGCAAAAATGATTTTTTTCATTGATTTCCCCTTTTGTTTATTTAAAAATCATAATTTAATTATAACAAAAAAAATGCTATTTTGATATTTTACCAATCAATTGATTGAATTTTACCCACTTTTAAGCCATAATGAAAAGCTTTATTTGCATTAATTCGAATAACACCTAAAGCACTTTGAGAGCCTAAGTACTTAATAAACACAACACTTTCTCCATCACTAGAAAATCTTGGAAAAAGATTTTTGCCATTTGCAGTAAGCTGTCTTATATAATCACTTTGAGTAGACATTAAATAAAGATTAAAAACTCCGCTTTGATTTACTTCTCTACTAGAATAAACCATATAGTGTTTATAAGTAGAAACCGAAGAATTGTTTTTACCATGAAAAACAACTTGTTCTGTTAAATTTGAATCTAAATTTTGCATAAAAATATTTGGGTAACCCAAACGATCAGATACAAATACAATTTTTTTATCATCATCAACAAAATTGCCATTTACATCAATACCCATGTAGTTTGTAATTTGTGTCAGATTTTTTGAATCTACATCATACAAATACACATCAGGTTGGTCTTTTGGAGCCATGGTAAGTAAAATTTTTTTACCATCATCACTCACATCAGAAGCAACCATCATACCTTTGCTAGCGATAATTTTTGTTATGTTTTTATTTTTCATGTTATATTTATAAAGAGTTGGAATCTCATCTTCATAAGCAGTAAAATAAAATGCATTTTGCTCTTTATTTGCCCATTTAGGAAACAAATTTAAACCTTTTGAAATCAATACTTTTTGATAAGTTAAAGTATAATCTGCTAATAAAATATCACTTTGCTTATTACCTTGGGTTCTAGCTATTAAAATTTTATGATCCATCCAATCAACCGGTGCAAAACCTAATTTTCTATTCATTTGAGCGACACTTCTATGTGACAAAAATGGATACTCTTCAATAGATAGAATTTGTTCATAAAATCTTGTTTTAGTTTCATTTGCAGCTAAAATTTCAACATCGATATCTAAAAGTTTGCCATTTTTATTTAATATATAAGAAAAAATATAATCACCTTGTTTTTCATCTTGAGTTATCTCAAAATTTGAACTTACTTTTATATCATTAACAAGCATATTGTAAAAACTTTTTTTAAGATCTAAATCATTCAATTTAGACTGATCTTTAATATAAATTTTTGGCAATTGCATACCTTTATTAACAACAGATATTGTCGCATCTTGTCCAAATAATACTGAACAAAAAAATAAAAATACTAGTATTTTTTTCATTGTTTCTCCGTTTTAAACTCAATTATATCACTAAGTTGCATTTTGATTTTTCTTATTTTACCATTTGGAGGTAAAGTTATGTATTTTCCTTCTAAATTTTGTAAAAATTCTTTTGCTTTTTTATCAAAATTATCACTATGTGCGCTAGTAGCACTTAGTGAATAAAAATAGCCGTTATTATCAATTACAAATTCTACCTCTATACTTAAATTACCGCTAGGATTGTAAATTCTCCATCTATCTTCAAGGTATTTTCTCACAGCGCCTAAAAATTGATCATAAACCCCTACTTTTTGCTCTATAACAGATTGTCCTAATTCTTGATTAATTTGCAAATTTTCATTAAGTTGCTTAGAAAAATCATTAATTTTTTCTCTTTGGGCAAAAGTAGGTTTCTTTGAAGGCATAGAAGATTGCACTTTAGTCGTTTTTTCTTCTTGATAGTCCTCTATTTTACCAAACAACTCATTAAAAACACTTGCTTGCTGTTCTATATTTTGCGTATTGACACTTTTGTTAGTGGTATATTTTTGTAAAAGATTTTCTTCAAATAAGCTTTGCAAATTTTCTTTTTGCAATTCTTGTATCATATTTACTTGATTTTGATTTATACTATCTCCAAATTCTATATTAATAAAACTATTAAGATCGTCAGTATATTCAATAGCTTTTGGTTTATATTCAATTAATTTAAAAAAAACTAAGAAAACAACAAAAAAATAAACTAAAATTGCATAAATAAAGGATTTAAAATTGTGTATAGAATTTTCTTCCATTTTCTACTCAGTTTGCAAAGCAACTTTTTGGAAACCTAAATGTTTCATTGTTCTTAAAACACTCATTACATCATCATATTTTAGATTCTTATCTGCTCTTATGAAAACTGTCTCTTGAGTATTATATTGAACTTTTAAAGCATTCATATTGTCTGCAAAACTTACAAAATTAAATTTATCTTTTCCTATAAAAATTTCTTTCTTTGCGTTAATTGTTACAATTAAACTTTTAATATTTGGCGCACTTGAAGTTTTTTGTGAACCTTGAGGAAGTTGCACTTTTTCCTCATATGTAATACTTGGTGCAGTTACCATCAAAATAGCAAGCAACACAAGCATAATATCAACTAAAGGTGTAATATTTAATTCGGGTTTTTCTTCTAAAAACATAAATTAAGCCTTTATAGAACTTATCAGCACCTTAATTTCGCTATCTAAGATATTAATCAACTCATAAGCCTTGCGTTTGATAATCAAATGAAAGCTATATGCAGGGATTGCCACTAAAATCCCACAACCTGTAGCCACCAAAGCTTCACTAATTTTAGGAGCAATAATGCTTAAAGAATTTTGCATTTCTAAACCACCAAAGGTTTCAAGTATAGAAATCACTGTACCAAAAAGCCCTATAAAAGGAGAGGTTGAAGCTATGATACTAAGCCACGTTAATCCTATTGTGGCTTTTTTTTCTACAGAATTTTTATAAATATTCATTTTGGTTTCATCAATTTCCACACATTTTTTTAAAATTGACGCACTTTGACTTAAATCTTTTTCCCCTCTCATTAAAGCTTCTAAAGCTTGGCTTTCATTTTGAGTCCATTTATTAATAAGCATTAATCTTGAAAATAAAATACTAAAACTAAGTATAAAATACACTGAAAGCCAAGCTAATACAATATAAGTGATTAAGCTTGTATTTTCAAAAAAATGAAAAATTGCTTGAAAATCCACTATTTTTGCCTTACATTATTATCCATCTTAGCAAAAGTAGAAGCCAAAGCAACGCTATCACTACTCATAGATTTAATCAAATCTTTTGCTTCTTCTAATCTTTTTGCTATTTCACTATCGCTATTTCCACCAACCCATACAGCACCTTTTGCTAAAACACTTACTTTAGTTTCAGACACCTTTGCATGACCTGAATCAATAGCAACTAATTCATGAGTTGAATCTGATTTTTCTATATCTATAATTCCTGCCTTTAAAGAAGAGATTAAAGATGCATGTCCTTTTAAAACACCAAATTCACCTTCACTTCCAGGAAGAACAATAGATTTTACATTATCATTGTAAATCATACCAAGAGGTGTTACCACCTCTATATGTATTAAATTATCCATTATTAAGCCTTAAGTTTTTCTGCTTTTTCAATAACTTCATCAATTCCACCTACCATATAGAAAGCATTTTCTGGTAAATGGTCGTATTTTCCTTCTAAAATACCTTTAAAGCCTGCTATCGTATCTTCTAAACTAATGTATTTACCAGGACTTCCTGTAAATACTTCTGCAACGAAGAATGGCTGAGATAGGAATTTTTCAATTTTTCTCGCTCTTTCAACGATCAATTTATCTTCTTCACTTAATTCATCCATACCTAAAATAGCAATAATATCTTGTAAATCTTTATATTTTTGAAGCACTGATTGTACGCCACGCGCTACTTTATAATGCTCTTCACCTATAATTTGCGGATCAAGCATTCTTGAAGTAGAATCAAGTGGATCAACAGCTGGATAAATACCTTTTTCAGCAATCGATCTATTTAAAACCGTAGTTGCATCTAAGTGCGCAAAAACAGTTGCAGGAGCAGGGTCTGTTAAGTCATCTGCTGGTACATAAACTGCTTGAACTGAAGTAATAGAGCCTTTTTTGGTTGATGTAATTCTTTCTTGAAATTTACCCATTTCACTAGCTAGAGTTGGTTGATAACCAACAGCTGAAGGAATTCTTCCTAAAAGTGCTGACATTTCTGAACCTGATTGAGAAAATCTAAAGATATTATCAATAAACATCAATACATCAAGTCCCATTTCATCTCTAAAATACTCAGCCATAGTAAGACCTGTTAAAGCAATACGATTTCTTGCCCCTGGTGGTTCATTCATTTGACCATAGCACAGTGCAACTTTATCTAATACGTTACTTTCCTTCATTTCATTATAAAGGTCATTACCCTCACGTGTTCTTTCACCAACACCTGCAAAAACTGAATATCCACTATGTTTAAATGCAACATTGTGAATTAATTCCATAATAATAACGGTTTTACCAACACCGGCACCACCAAAAAGACCAACTTTACCACCTTTAGCATAAGGAGCTAGCAAATCAACCACCTTAATACCTGTTTCAAAAATTTCGCTTTTTGTGCTTTGCTCTTCAAATGGAGGAGGATCTCTGTGAATTGACCAATGTTTATCAAAATTAATCTCTTCGCCCTCATCAATTAAATCACCCGTTACATTAAAAATTCTTCCAAGAACTTTTTCGCCCACTGGAACACTGATTGGGTTACCAGTTGCCTCTACGGTTAAACCTCTAACAAGACCATCGGTCATATCCATAGCAATAGTTCTTACTTTATTATCACCTAAATGTGCAGCTACTTCAAGAACTAGCTTACATTCTTTTCCTTCTAATTCATAATTAACAATAATAGCTTCATTAATTTGTGGAAGATATTCTTTAAATTCAACATCAACCACTGGTCCTAAAACTTGAGAAATAAAACCTTGCATCATCACTCCTAAATTTATTTCATTGACTCAACACCGCTGATAATCTCTATCAATTCGGTGGTAATAGATTCTTGTCTTGCTTTATTATAAGCTAAGTTAAGCTGTTTAACTCTTGCTTTTGCATTATTGGTTGCATTATCCATAGCCTGCATTCTTGCACTATGTTCAGCCGCCAAAGAATCAACCAAAGAAAAATACATATTATATTCAAAATAAGTTTTTAATAAATCATTTAAGATTTCTTCATCTTCTGGCTCTAAGTCCATTAAAGACTGTGATTCTTGTTCTTCTTTACTTGCAATAGCTTGCACTGGCAATAATTCATTAATACGAATTTCTTGAGAAATCATATTTTTATAGCCATTATGTACAATTACAACCTTATCGGTTACTTCATTTATAAAATCATCTACTGCACTTTGTATAATAGCACATGCTTTTTCATAGTCAGGACTAGAGCTTGTATCTAAATATTTTTCTAAAATTTCAATATTTTGAAAATTAAAATACTCTATACCTGTTTTACCAATAGCTCTTAATCTTACTTTGATTTTTTTTGCTTTACAATCTTCAAGCATTTCACTTACTGCTTTAATGGTTTTAATGTTAAAACCACCGCATAAACCTTTATCAGCGGTAATGAAAATAATATCCATTTTCTCAATATTGTCTTTTTTTCTAAAAAACGGAAGTTTATCATCAAGTCCTTCATATTGATTAATCTTGAATGCAATTTCAGATAAAACTTCATCAATTTTTTGAGCAAAAACTTTTGATTTTTTAGCTGCCTCTTCTGCCTTTCTTAATTTGGCAGTAGAGACAAGCTTCATAGCATTAGTTGTCTTTTGTGTATTATGAACACTTTTTATTTTTCTTTTAATTTCTTTTAAATTAGACATTTAAAAACCTTATATATGGTTTGCTTTAAACTCACTCAATGCTTTAGCTAATTTTTCTTCTAAATCTTTATCTAAAGCTTTCTTAGTTCTAATTTGCTCAAAAATTTCTGGATATTTAGCTTCAATAAATGGATATAAAGCTGCTTCAAATTCTCCAATTTTCGAAACTGCTATATCATCTAAATATCCTTTAGTTCCTGCATAAATCATCACTACTTGATTTTCAGCTGAAAGCGGAGAATATGGTGGTTGTTTTAGAACTTCAACCATTCTTTGCCCACGCTCAAGCTGTTTTCTACTTGCTTCATCCAAATCACTTGCAAATTGTGCAAAAGCTTGCAACTCTCTATATTGAGCTAAATCAAGTCTTAATGTACCTGAAACTTGTTTTGTTGCTTTAATTTGCGCAGCACCACCAACACGAGATACAGATAGACCAACATTAATCGCAGGACGAATACCTGAGTTAAATAAATCTGTTTCCAAGAAAATTTGCCCATCAGTAATTGAAATAACATTAGTTGGAATATAAGCTGAAACATCGCCCGCTTGAGTTTCAATAATAGGAAGTGCAGTCAAACTTCCTGCGCCAAGCTCATCGCTTAACTTACTTGCTCTTTCAAGCAATCTTGAATGTAAATAAAATACATCCCCTGGATAAGCTTCACGACCTGGAGGACGACGTAGGATCAAAGACATCTCACGATACGCAACAGCATGTTTACTTAAATCATCGTAAACAATCAACGCATGTCTTGAATTATCTCTAAAATACTCACCCATAGTTACACCTGTATATGGAGCAAGGTATTGCAATGCAGCAGGATCAGAAGCACCTGCATTTACTACTATACTATAATCCATTGCACCGTATTCTTCAAGTTTTTTAACTACTTGAGCTACTGTACTTTGTTTTTGACCAATTGCAACATAAATACAAATAACATCTTTACCTTTTTGACTAATGATAGTATCGATTGCAACAGTTGTTTTACCTGTTTGTCTATCACCGATAATTAACTCTCTTTGTCCTCTACCAATTGGAACTAAAGCATCAATTGCTTTAATACCTGTGTGTAGTGGCTCATGAACGCTTTTTCTAGCCATAATACCTTTTGCTTTTTCTTCCACAAAGCGATATTCACTTGCCTCAATCACGCCTTTAGCATCAATTGGCTCACCCAAAGCATTTACAACACGTCCTATCAATGCATCGCCCACCGGAACTTTTAGAAGTTTTTTTAGTCTTTTTACAGAACTTCCTTCTTTAAGACCAAGACCTTTTCCTAAGATAACAATACCAACGCTTGATTCTTCAAGGTTAAGCACCATTCCTTTTTCACCATTTTCAAATTCAACCATCTCTCCGGCCATGGCATTCTTAAGACCATAAACCTTAGCAACACCATCAGCAACTGAAATAATTTTACCTGTTTCTTCTATTTCAAGATTAAAGTCAAATTTTTCAATTCTTTCTTTTATAATAGAACTAATTTCATCTGCTTTAAATTTCATCAAATCTCCTTAAATTGCTTTTAATATATATTCATTCATTTTAGCTTTTAAGCTTTGCATTGAAAATGAAATTTCATAACCAAGACCATCTAAGCTAATCTTCACACTGTCATTATCACTTATTTTACTATCTAATCTAATTTTTGCATTAAACTTAGTACTAAGTTTTTCTTCTAAATTTTTAATTTCTTCTGCACTTAATTGTTCTTTTGAATAAACTTGCCCTAAGAATGTATTTTCTTTTAATGCTTTTTGCTCACTCAATTCTTTAGTGATTTCTGGGATCAACATCTCCCTTTTATTATCTACGATTAAATTTATAAAATTTTTAAAAGCATCACTTGGACTATCTAATAAAGAAAGTATAAATTCTAGTTTTTTTCCTTGTTTTATCTCATAAGAATTTAAAACATCTATAAATTTATTAGATGCAAAAGCTGAACTTAACTCTAATAAATTAGAATAAAAATCTTCAAAATCATTTCTTTCTAATATCGCCTTTGCATAGGTTTTTGCAATCACACTTTCCATCAAGACACCTTTTTCATCATGATATTTAGAATTTCTTTTTGCTGAAGTTGTAAATTTTGATCTTCAAAAATCTCTTCTAAAACCGCTTGCACAACTTCTTTTTCCATTCTTCTTATTTCGTATTCTTTATGTTCTTCATAAGTTTTTTCTAAAGCCTTAATTTCCATTTTTGTTTCAGCTTCTATTTTATCTGTGATAATTTCCGCCTCTTTTTTTGCAAGAGCTACTGCATTGATTGCTTCTTGTTTAGCTAAGTCTAGTTTTTTCATCATTTCTAATTTATGATTTTTGCTCGCAATAAGCTTTTCTTGAATTTCATTCATTCTAGAAGCAATTTTTGCAATTCTACCATTGTAAAAATTTTTCAAAGGGGTTGCAATAAAATAGTACAAAATAGCGGCAAATAAAACAAAATTAACCGCTCTTGGAATGATATCGTATTCACCACTTCCATTACCTGCTGCAAAAGCATAAAAAGGAAGTACCGACAATAATGTAATTTTTTTTAACATTTATCTTCCTTAAATTTTACTCAAGCTATCTTTAAAGCTTTGTTTAAATTCTGGCATTTTTAAACGCATTTCTTCTTTTAACTCTTTTTCTTTTTCTCTTAGGCTTTTAAGAAAAACAAGCATTTGATCTTCTAATTCTCTTTTTCTTGTTGATAATTCTTTTTCTTGTTTTAATTTAGCTTCTTCTATTGCTTTTGACTTAATTTGATTAATTTCATCTCTTGTTTGAATATGAATTTTTTCTAATTCACTTTCTACATTTGAAACATCATCAGAATTTTTTTTCATTTTTTCTTCATCATTTTTTATAGTTAAATCCCTAGAATCCATAAATTTAATCAAAGGTTTATAGAGCATAGAATTTAAAATAGCTATCATAAGCAAAAAAATGACACCAGTGGCTATCATGATGGAAAAGTGTACATCATTAAACATTAATACTCCTAAATAAATCTAAATAAAACGCGAAATTATAGCAAAACATACCTAAAAACATATTTAATTTAATGTCTTTAGAAATTCCCTAACCTCATCTTCATTTTCAAAATTTATAGTAATTTTTAAATCTTTTGCATTTACTTTTAAGCCTAAAGATTCGATTTTTTCTTTTAAATTTATTATAGATTGATATTGTTTATTTGAAATTGTGTTTTTTTCTAATTGATTTGTATTTTTAAAATTTTTAATTAATTTTTCAGTATCTCTTACATTAAGTTTTTGTCCTATGATAGTATCAACTATCATTTTTTCTTCTTCTTTTTCAAGCCCCACTAAAACCTTTGCATGACCTTGCGAAATTTTACCCTCTATAATGAAATTTTGAGTTTGTTCATTTAAATTTAAAAGTCTTAAAGTATTAGCAATTTGAGGTCTTGATTTATGGATAAGATCGGCTAATTTTTCTTGAGTAATATCATGAATTTCTAGTAATTCTTTATAAGAATGTGCTAATTCTATAGGGTTTAAATTTTCTCTTTGAATATTTTCTATTAAGGCAAGCTCACGTAATTTTATATCATCTACATTTAAAACTACAGCTTTAATCTGTTCTTTTTCTAAAAGCTTACATGCTCTAAATCTTCTCTCACCTGCTATTAAAATATAATCAAATTCATCTTTTTTAAAGACCACAACAGGTTGAATCAAACCATATTCTTTAATAGAACCTGCAAGTTCTTCTAAGGCTTGGGTGTCAAAATTTTTTCTTGGCTGATAAGGGTTTGGACTAATTAAATCTATATCAATTTCTTCTATTCTGCCTTCATTAGAGCCTAATTCTTTTTCATAAACCTCATCAATATCAGCCAAAATACTACTTAAACCTCTTCCTAATGCACTTTTTTTTGCCATTTTTTATCCTAATATAGAATGTGCTAAATTTTGATATGCCACCGAACCTGGGGATTTTATATCATAAAGTATAATAGGCTTTCCATAGCTTGGACTTTCAGCAAGTTTTACATTTCTTGGTATGATGATAAAATCATCTTCATTATCACCTGTTCTAAATAATTTTTGTTTGAAATTTTGCTTTAAATCCTCCACAGTATCTTTTGAAAGATTATTTTGTGAGCTATACATGGTTGGTAAAAAACCTTTTATTTTTAATTTTGGATTGATAGTTTTTTTCACAAATTTAATAGTGTTTAAAACCATCGCAACACCCTCAAGTGCATAAAACTCACATTGTATAGGGATAATAACACTATCACTTGCTGCAAAAGCATTCACTGTAATGCTTCCAAGCGCAGGTGGTGAGTCAATGATAATAAAATCATAATCTTTGGCAATTTCTTTGATTTTTTCTCTTAAAATCGTTCTATATTCTCCACTTTCTTTTACTACTTCTTGCTCAATTCCAACCAAAGAAATATTTGATGGAGCTAAGTATAATTGTGGAAGCTCAGTTTTTAAAATAATCTCGGAAAGTTTTTTCCTACCTATAAAAACATGATAAATATTATATTCATAATTACTTCTATTAAAACCAAGTCCTGTTGTAGCATTAGCTTGTGGATCAATATCTATCAAAAGAACCTTTTTTTCAGCTACTGCCAAAGAAGCCGCTAGATTAATAGCGGTAGTAGTTTTACCCACTCCGCCTTTTTGATTTGCAATAGTTATTATCTCACTCATCTTAAACTATATATCCTTTTATTATCTAACAATATAGAACCATCTTTATACAACAAAGCATCTTTTAAAGATAAAATCTTACCTTCATTATGTATAAAAAAATTTCTTGATTTTTCAAATTCTAGCATATACTTGCTAAAAATATTCTTCCATAAAATTTTCTCATCTACATAAGAAAAATACTCATTTAAAAGTTTTGCTATATCTACTTCTATGTCTAAAATTTCAGCATTAAATGGAGCATATTTAAGATTAATCCCCATTCCTACAACCAAAAAATCATTGATTTTAGAACTCATCAATCCGCCTATTTTTTTATCTCCTATGTAAAAATCATTAGGCCATTTAATCCATACTTTTGAATTTTGTCTTTGCAATACTTCCTTCATTAAAAATGCAAAGTATATACTAGCAGAAGCCAAAGGAAGATCTTGCACTAATTCTTGAGTTTTTATACAAAAAGATACATGTAAATTTCCTTGCTTACTTTGCCAAGTATTATCTCTACTACCTATACCAGCACTTTGGATAAAAGCACAAATGGCTGTATTGCTAGTAATTTCTCCACAGCGAATTTTATCACTTAAATAAACTTGAGTTGATTCAAGTTCATCAAAATAAACTATCTCCAAGTTTTAACCTTTTTCCATTTAAATAAGTCTTAGCATCTAAAACTTTTTTTCCACTTTCTTGTAAAGTTTTAATCCTCAAAACACCTTTTTTACATGAAAGCAAAAAGCTTTCCTTCTCTATTTGTAAAATCACACCTGGTTTTTGAGTTTTTTCACTATCAATTAGCTCTATGTCTAAAAATTTCATACCATTTTCTAAAAAAATTCCAGGCCAAGGTGTAAAAGCTAGAAATTTTTGATAAATTTCACTTGCATTATCTAAAGCAATCAAGCCATCTTCTTTTTTGATTTTTTTACAATGTATAACTAAATTTTCATCTTGCTTTTTTGGGATAATTTTTTCAAAATTCAAAAGCGTAGAAATAGTAAGCTTAGCTGCTAAATTTGAAAGCATAATAAAAACTTCAGCTGAATTTTTACCTGCGATGTCACATTCTATACTTTCTAAAATTGCACCACTATCAAGCCCTTCTTCCATAAGCATAGTGCAAACCCCGCTTATTTTATCCCCATTTAAAATAGCGCTTTGTATAGGCGAAGCGCCACGATATTTAGGAAGCAATGAAGCATGTAAATTGACACAAGGAGCAATATCTAAAATTTCTTTTGGTAAAATTTTCCCATAAGCAGCAACAACTATAAAATCAGGTTTTAGGCTTTTTATTTCATTGATTATATTTTCATCTTTTAAGCTTTTTGGAGTGAAAATTTCTATATTTAAATTATTTTCTAAAGCAAATTTTTTAGTATCACTTGGAGTTAAAATTTGTTTTCTTCCCATAGGTTTATCAGGCTGGGTAAATAAAGCTTGGATATTAAACCCTTTATCAACAAGCTCTTTTAAAATACATGTTGCATAAGAGGGAGTTCCCATAAAAATGATATTTTTCATAATGCCACTATCCTTTTTTGATAAGTTTTTATAGCTTTTTGATATGAAAGCTCAAGATAATCTTTAAAAATTTCAAAATTTTTTCTTGAAGGATTGTTAATACAAATATATCCCATATAAGCATAAATTGGATGAGGCATGATAAGATCAAGCATAGAAAAATCATAATTTAAACTAACAATCTCACCCTTTAAAGCTTTTTTAGGTTTTTGACCAAAAAGATTTTGGTAATCTTGATCACAAAGAGAGCAACTTAGACGAAACACACCTTCTCTATTTAAATTCGAAGCTTTATCATTTATACCATCATTTTCTTTAATAGTGCAAAAATAAACTCCGTTTTTTAAAACCTTATCGGGATTATAAAAAAAGCTATGCTCTTTATAGGTAAATTTATACACCAAGCCTTTAAAATTAGATTTGATATATTCTTGGATAAAATCTATAGTTAAATTTTCACTCATCAAAGATTATTTTGACTTCTAATTTTTTTAACTTCTTCTAAAAGCATAAATTTAAGCTCTTTAAGTCCAGTTTTTTCAAGGCTTGATACTTTAACAAAAAAGCTTTGTGGATTATTTTGACTTTGTAAATAAGCTTTTAATTCATTATAATCATCTTCTATTTTTTGTGCAAATTCCTCACCTAAATTTACACTGTCACTTTTTGAAAGCATTAAGCCAAAATTTCTTGCATAAAGTTTGCTTGAAAATTTTTCTAATTCTTTTCTTAAAATGCAAAATTGCTCTTTTAAACTCATATCTCTTAATGGATCAAGTACAAAAAGCAAAAAAGAAGTTCTTTCTATATGTCTTAAAAACTCAAACCCCAAACCCCTACCATCACTTGCACCTTCTATAATACCTGGGATATCTGCCATTACAAAAGAATTATAATCATCTACTTCAACCATACCAAGTTTTGGAGTTAAAGTAGTAAATTCATAATTAGCTATTTCAGGTCTTGCATTAGACACTACGCTTATAAGAGTGGATTTTCCTACATTTGGAAAGCCTACAAGCCCAACATCTGCTATGAGTTTTAACTCCAAACGCACACTTAAGGTTTTTCCTGCTACGCCTGGTTGAGCATAATCTGGGCGCTGATTAGTAGAGTTTTTAAAGTGAGTATTACCAAGACCGCCTTTACCACCTTTTAAAAAGAGTTCTTTTTGGCCTTCTACTAACATATCAAGTAAAACTTCTCCACTTTGTGCGTCAATTACTTGAGTGCCTTGAGGGACAATTAACTCTAAACTCTCCCCTCTTTTGCCATTTTTGTTACGACCCAAACCCGGTTGGCCATTTTGTGCTTTAAGCTCTTTTTTACCTTTAAAGTGTGCTAAGGTATGGGTGTTATTATCACATATAAAATACACATCACCACCATTTCCGCCATCACCACCATCAGGTCCACCAAGTGGAACATGTTTTTCACGGCGAAAACTTACAGCACCTTTACCACCATTACCCGAACTTAAAACTAATTTTACATTATCTATAAACATACAATCACCAAAGTATAAATTTTTAAAATGATATTATATTTTTTTTAATATATTAAGATTAAAAAGAAGAAAAAGGCTACAAAGTAGCCTTGAAATTATGCAGGATAAACAGAAACTTTTTTTCTATTTTTATCTTTTCTTTCAAATTTTACAAAACCATCAATTAAAGCAAAAATTGTATGATCTTTTCCCATGCCTACGTTATTACCTGCATGAGTTGCTGTTCCTCTTTGGCGAATGATGATGTTACCAGCGCGAACAAATTCTCCACCAAATTTTTTAACACCTAGACGACGACCTATAGAATCACGATTATTCTGAGTTGAACCTTGACCTTTCTTGTGTGCCATTCTTTACTCCTTAAGCTTTAATATCTACTACTCTAACGCGAGTAAATTGTCTTCTAAAACCGCGTTTTAATTTTGAGTCTTTTCTACGTCTTTTTTTATAAATCACAACTTTTTTGTCTTTTCCATGAGCAATCACTTCTAAAACAACTTTTGCACCCGCAACAAACGGCGCACCTACCTTTAATTCTTTATCGCATACAGCAAGAACTTCACTTACTTCTACGCTTGATTTTGCTTCAGCTTCAAAACGATCTAGTTTAAGCTCATCACCTTGGCTTACTCTGTATTGTTTTCCACTGTGTTTTATAATAGCATACATACAGCTATCCTTTCTTAAAATATTTTGGTAGCACCATAAAGCATTATGTATAAAACATAAATTTAAAAAGCTTTAGTGGTTAAAAGTGGTAATTATATCTTGATTTTATATAAAGTAAGCTTAAGACGCAAAAAGCGTCTTAAGATTTAAATTAAAGCTCTGGCTTTGGAGTTTTTTCAGTTGCTTTTGGAAGTTGAGGATAAGTAATGCTTGGTTTTTTACCTGTTAAAGCATGTAAGAAAGTTTCTATAGAGGCTGCTTCTTTGTCAGAAATTTCTATGCCAAGTTGCACACTACCCATTTCTTTAATTGCATCTTGTAAAGACCAAATAGCACCATTGTGGAAATACGGAGCTGTTTCGGCAATATTTCTTAAGGTTGGAGTTTTAACTAAACCATTTGCATCGCCTTTAAAATCTCCTACATTTGCAAATTTATATTTAGCTGCTACTTGGAAAGCCTGCATACTACCACCTAAATTTACTCCTGTATGACAAGCTGTACAGCCTTTATCGATGAAAGTTTTTAAACCTTCTTTTTCTTTTTTGCTTAAAGCTTTTGTATCACCTTCTAAGAATTTATCAAATTTAGATGGAGTTAGAAGTGTTCTTTCAAATGTAGCAATAGCATCTGCTATATTATCAAAAGCTACCCCATCATTACCATATATTTTTTTAAATTCTTTTACATATTCTGGCATAGAAGAAATTTTTTCTACTGCTAGTTTAGCAGGAGTTGCCATTTCAGGTTCTGCTTCGATTGGCCCTTTTGCTTGATCTGCTAAAGTACCTGCTCTACCATCCCAAAATTGAGTTGAATTTAAAACAGAGTTATAAACTGTTGGTGAATTTAAATGATGAGGATTAGCTGTCCATTTGTGTCCTACAGCAGCTGCTATACCATCAGCACCACCCATACCTAAGTTGTGACAAGTATTACAAGAAATCAAACCGCTTTTAGAAAGTCTTGGTTCAAAATACAATTTTTTACCAAGATTAGCTTTTTCTTTAGAGAATTTGCTAGCCTTAACTCCCATTTCTTTTAATAGTTTTTCAACACCTGCTTGATCCTTTGGCAAAGGTGCTAAACCTGCAGCTTTTGCTTCATCTAGCAAAGCTCTATCATTAGCAAAAGCAGTTGATGCAACTAATAATGATGATGCAACTAATAATGAAATTTTTTTCATTATCCACTCCTAAATAAGATAAAATAAAGCCTATTTAAAATAAACTTATTGAAAATATATCTATAATTTTCTTTAAACAAAATAAAAAATTCTATTTAACAATAAAAATTATTATAGGATAAATTATCTCTTAAATATTTATTTCAGGGTTTTTTGCTATCATTTTATAAAGTTTTATAAAATCAGGATAAAAAGTAAATGGAAAATTTAATAATCTATCTTTTAGCTTATCTTATAGGTGCTATACCATTTGGACTTTTACTAGCTCAAATTTTTGCCAAAACAAATATCAAAAATGCAGGTAGTAAAAGCATAGGTGCTACTAATGTTTTAAGAGTAGTAAAAGAAAGCGATCCTAAACTTGCCAAAACACTTGCTATTGCGACTATTGTTTTAGATGCGCTTAAAGGGATTATACCTATATTAGTTGCAAAAATTTTAGGCTATGATGAAAATATCTTATGGACTATGGCAGTTTTAGCGGTATTTGGCCATTGTTTTTCTCCTTATTTAAAATTTGAAGGTGGTAAAGGGGTAGCTACTGGGGCTGGAGTTTTGGCAGTATTTTTACCTTTTGAAATAATATCTGCGGTTTTAGCTTGGTTTATCATAGGTAAGGTATTTAAAATTTCAAGTTTAGCTTCACTTGGAGCCTTGGCCGTTTTAATCATAACTTCTTTTATATTTCATTATGATATGCCTGTGATTAATACCCATGCACCGATATTTATTATCGCTTTTATAGTTATTTATAAGCATATACCAAATATTTTAAGATTAATCGGAAAACAAGAATGCAAAGTCATATAAAAGTTAGCTTAGAATTTAAATGCATTATAGGACTTTTGGATTTTGAAAGAATTCAAGAGCAAAAAGTCTTAATAGAACTAGAAGCTAAAAGTAAAAAATTTTTAGATTATGCAAAATTATGCGCTAGAATAGAAAAAATCTATAAAAAGAAAAAATTTAAAACCATAGAAAAATCTTTAAAATATATATGCAAAGATATCAAAAAGCACCACAAAAAACTTCAATTTATACATATTACTTGTTATAAACCTGATATTATTAAAAATGCACGTGTTGGAGCTAGTTTAAGCAAAAAATATTAAAAATTTTTTAAAGAATTTTGAATATTTGCTTAATTTGTGTTATACTTTTGCACTAAAACTATCTTCAAAGGAATAAAATGCGTATTTTAGTTGTAGAAGATGAAGCATCACTTAACAAAACCTTATCAAACACTTTAAACGAATTTGGTTACCAAAGTGATACTTCAGAAAATTTTAAAGACGCTGAGTATTTTATAGGTATTAGACACTATGATTTAGTATTATCAAATTGGACTATAGGCAATAACGACGCAAGTGATTTGATCAATGCTATCAAACAAAAATCTCCAAGAACTGCTATAGTTACAATATGCTCAAAAGCAGACAAAGAAAATGAAATTAAAGCTTTAAAAGCTGGAGCGGATGATTATATAAAAAAACCTTTGGATTTTGAAATTTTAATGGCAAGAATTGAAGCTAGACTTAGATTTGGTGGAACTAATGTGATTAAAATTGATGATTTAGTGATTGATCCTGATGAAGAAAAAATCACTTATCAAGGAAAAGATATAGAGTTAAAAGGAAAGCCTTTTGAGGTTTTAACTCACCTTGCTAGACATTCTGATCAAATCGTATCAAAAGAACAACTTTTAGATGCTATTTGGGAAGAACCTGAACTTGTAACTCCAAATGTTATAGAAGTTGCAATCAATCAAATAAGACAAAAAATGGATAAACCACTTAATATCTCTACTATAGAAACTGTACGTCGCAGAGGATATCGCTTTTGTTTTCCTAAAAAAACTAACTAAAAATTTTTAGAATGATTAAATCATTCTAAAAATTAAATTTAATTTTTCTTTCATTTAAATTAGCTATAAGTTTTTATATAGTATAAGTTTGCTTTATTACTCATAAAAGGAAAAGTATGTCACTTTTAATCACTAGAGAATGTATATCCTGTGATGCATGCAGGGAAGAATGTCCAGATGAGGCTATTTATGATAATGATCCAATCTATGTTATAGATCCTGATCTATGCACTGAATGCGTGAATGAATTTTCAGAGCCAGCCTGTATAGTAGCCTGTCCGGTAGATTGTATCATACCTGATCCTGACAATGTAGAAAGCATTGATGAGCTTCGCTTAAAACATAAAAATAAAGATATTTAATGGCTAAAAAAACAGCAGTAATTGACCTTGGTTCTAATTCCGTTCGTATGGTTGTTTTTGAAAGAACCTCAAGATATGGTTTTTTCATTTGTAGCGAACACAAAAAGAAAGTAAGACTTGGAGAAAATGCCTACAACAATAACAAAATCCTCCAAGAAGAAGCTATGCTTAAGGCTGAGAAAGCTTTGGCTTACTTTAAAGAAAAAGCTTTAAAAGAAAAATGTAGAAAAATTATTACTGTTGGAACTTCTGCATTAAGAGATGCACCAAATGCAAAAGACTTTATTACTAGAATAGCAAAAAATGTAGGTTTAAATATAAAATGTATTAATGGAAAAACCGAATCATTTTTAGGCGGTCTTGCTGCGCTAAATTTGTTATCAAATATTCAAAATGCCACCACTATAGATATAGGTGGCGGATCAACTGAGCTTTGTTTGATTAAAGAAGGTAAAATTATAGATTGTATTTCACTTGATCTTGGCACGGTAAGATTAAAAGAAATTTTTTATGACACCAAAAGATTAAATGCTCTAGATCAGTTTATACAAGAAGCGCTAATGCAAGTTCCAAAACGCTTTCAAAATGACAATATTATTGCTATAGGCGGAAGTTTAAGAGCGTTATCAAATTCTATAATGAAAAAAAACTCTTATCCATTAAAAATGATTCACAATTTTAGCTATAGTTTTGAGAAAGAAAAAAACCACATAGAAAAAATTCAAAATGCTAAAAATTTAGTTGATTTTAATATCAAAAAAGATCGTTTTGATACCATAAAAGAAGGTTGTGTAATCTTTTTAGCCTTAGCAAAAAATCTAAAAGCTAAAAACATCATCACCTCAGCAGTGGGCGTAAGAGAGGGTGTGTTTTTATCCAATCTTTTTCAAAAATACGCCAAGATAAAAAATGACACCACTGATTTTTCAAAATTTAACGCTAAATTTCCACCTAATTTTAATCCAAGTTTAAAATCTTTACAAGATCGTTTTAATATAGACTATAGCGATAAAAGTACGTATTTTGCAAATAAATTATTTGATACACTTTTGCCTATTCATAAAGTTGATATTAACTTTAAAAAAGATCTTTTAAATGCTGCCAAACTAGCCCACATAGGCGAAAGGATTAATTTTTATTTTGCTAATGAGCATAGTGCTTATATGGCTTTAAATGGTTTGCATTTTGGCTTTTCACATAAAGAAATTTTACTTATCTCTACCCTTTTAAAGGCCAATGGTAAAAAAATCAATCCATTTGCCATTGAACATATCAAAGAACTATTACCAAACAATCATATATTAACTTGGCTTAATTTCATTCTTGCATTAGCAAAAAAATTAGCAAAAGATACTGATATAAATCTTGATTTTATACTAAAAAACCACACTTTGTATATTTACTCAGATAAAAAGCAAATTTATTTTTCAAAAGAAGAGATTAAAAAGATTTCAAAGCCAAAACTTATTATTTTAGCTTTTAATCAAAAAAATTAATTATTTTGCTTTAAAAGTAAATTTTGCAATCTTTGTTTATTTTCTTCAAAATAAGAGTCAAAGTCTTTTTCTTTTGGTTTTTGGTGTGTTTTATTTTGCTCTTCATTTTTTGCCAAAGCTTCACTCGTTTCTAATACCACATTAGAATTTCCTATAATCATAGTATAACGTTTCAAACCATACTCAAAAACTACAAGTTGGTTATGTCTATCAAGCGGTCTTTGAAAAATCAAAGTAAAATTTCTATCTAAAGGATGTTTTTGCCTTAAATACATTTTTAAAAACCAAAGTCCAACAAGCAAAAGTATCAAAACACTTACAACTAAAATATAATTTGTAAAATCATACTCTTGCATTTTTATCTCCTCATGTTTTTCATTTAAGCTTTTTTTTGTAGTTAAATTTACACCCTCTTTTTGCGCACGTAGTCTTAAACCATACTCACCAATTGTATCTGCATTAATTTGTATCTTATCGCCAGCACTTAAGGCTATAAAAGTTTTTTTGCCTTCTGAAAAAATTTTTATTTTTTTAATAATATTAGAATTTATTATCTTATCTTCTTCTTTAACACTTTGAGCATTTAAAGTAAAAATGATAATATTATCTTTTCTCTTTTGGCTAATACCTTCTTTATAAGGAACATCAAATGAAAAAGTAATATCCACCCTATCTTCTCTTGGATAGATATTATAATCAAGAATTTTTACCCCAAAAAGAGGCAAAGCAAGTAGTAAAATCCAAATAAATTTCATTGCAATTCTTTTTTAAAATACTGCAATACTGATTTTGAATCTAAAATCTCATTAATTCTTATGGCAAGGTTTTTTTCATATACCATTACCTCACCTTTACCAAAAATTCTTTTATTTAAGTAAAGCTCTACACTCTCACCTGCTGGCTTTTCAAGATCTATCACAGAACCAACTTCTAATTTTAAAAGATCTCTCACGCTCATATTAGTTGTGCCAAGCTCACTAACAAAATCAACACTAATATCTAAAATATCTTCATAAGATTGCAACAATCCTAAATGATCTTCTATCATAATTTTTTATAACCTATTCTAAAACGAGCATTTTTCATCTCATAGGTAAATTTTTCTTTGAGCTTGATTTTTGAAAATCCATCAATACGCCCTAAATACTCAGGAACTCCCAAACGGTATTCATCTTTTCCATTAGTATCATTAAGTAATTTTTTAGCATAACCTATGATTTGATTAGCTACTTCTTTTACTAAATCTGCCAAACCATCTTCTTTTAATTCTTCATGCAATAAAAACAACGCAATTTCATTTAAAGCTTTTTTTTGAAAAAATAAATAAAAACTATATTCCTCATCTTTAAAATATAAAGGTATAGAAGCTCCATAAAGCTCACCTCTGATTACACTTGTTGGTGCAATTTTAAGTTTTAAAATGTGTTCACAAAAATGATAAATCGAATATTCAAGTGTTTTAGTCATAGCTTTTTCCTTAGATAACTTAATTAAATTTATTTTACTAAATAAACCTTTAATCATAATTAATAATTAAAATATAAAATATAGTAAATTTTTATTTAAATTAAAAAAAGGTTTTTAATGTTTATAGAAAATTTCAATTTAAATGAAAAAGTTTTTATCATTGCCGAGCTTTCAGCAAATCACACAAACAGCCTTGAAGTGGCTTTAAAAACCATACAAGCAGCTAAAAAAGCAGGAGCTGATGCTATAAAAATTCAAACCTACACCCCAGATAGCTTAACATTAAATTCTAATAAAAAAGATTTTATCATCGAAGGTGGTTTGTGGCATGGACGCAAACTATACGAATTATACGAAGAAGCTAAAACGCCTTATGAGTGGCATGAGAAACTTTTTGAATGCGCCAAAAACGAAGGACTAATCTGCTTTTCTAGTCCTTTCTCTAAAGAAGATGTGAATTTTTTAAGACAATTTAATCCACCAGCTTATAAAATTGCTTCTTTTGAGGTAAATGATTATGATTTTGTGCGTTATGTGGCAAAAGAAAATAAACCTACTTTGATTTCTACGGGCATAGCTTATGAAGAAGAACTTGAAATGGTTGTTAAAATTTTCCAAGAAGAAAACAACCCAAATCTAATTTTACTTAAATGTACTTCAGCTTATCCTTCACAAATTTGTGATTTAAATCTAAATGCTATTAAAACTTTACAAGAAAAATTCAAAACCATAGTAGGCTTAAGCGATCATAGCGAGGGATTTTTAGCACCTACTTTAGCCGTAGCTCTTGGCGCAAGAGTCATAGAAAAACATTTTATATTAGATAAAACTTTAAATAGTGCTGATGCTAAATTTAGTCTTGATTTTGACGAGTTTAAGCAAATGTGTTCTATGGTGCGTTTAAGCGAGCAAGCGCTAGGTAAAGCTAGCCTAACAATAGATGAAAAAACCTTAAAAAATCGTCATTTTGCAAGAAGCCTATACGCTAGTAAAGACATCAAAAAAGGTGAAATTTTTACACAAGAAAATGTAAAAAGCGTAAGACCAAGCCTAGGTTTGCATCCTAAATTTTTACCTATCATACTTGGCAAAAAAGCAAGTTGTGATATAGAATTTGGGCAAGCGTTAAAAGAAGATCATTTTCGATAAATCAAACGCGGTTTATAGCCCATATGAATTAAAAAATACGCGATTTTAAGGTTTTTATTAAAAAAATCATACTTTTGCTATAATAAAACAAAAATTTGGATTTTATAATGAACAAAGAATTATTTTTAAAAAACACCCAAGCTCTTTTTGAAGTTGATCAAATATTAGCTTACGAATTAAGAAAGATAACTAATACTCAAAGATTTCAGCTTATAGAAAACAAAATTTTTGATACACAAAATCAAGTTTTTTTAGATAATAATCATTCTTTTGATTATGAAAAATTTGAATTATATCCAGTGTTATTTTTTTATGGTTTTGGCGATGGAAAATTTTTTATAGAGCTTTTAAAAAATCAACACTTAAAACATATCATAGTTTTTGAAGAAGAATTAGAAATTTTATACTTAGCTTTTCATATGATTGATTTTACTACACTTCTTAGAAAAGAAAAACTTATTTTATTTTTTACACCAAATATCAACACCGCTCAACTTAAAGTTTTATTTGATTATCCACAAATTAAATATACATTAAAAATTTTCAATTTTCATTTTTATAATGAATTTTACACCAATTTTTACATGCCAAATGCACAAAATGTGATGCAAATTTTATTAAATTTAGTTAAGACTTTAATGCTTGCTCGTGGCAATGACCCAAAAGATGCCTTAATAGGAATAAAACATAATATTATAAACTTAGAAAAAATAATCACTCATGTACCTTTTAAGAATTTAATAAAAGATAGAAAAACAAAAGCAAAAAATGCCATTATAGTTTCAACAGGCCCTTCCTTGATGAAACAACTTCCACTTTTAAAAAAATACCAAGAAAATGTTGTAATTTTTAGTGCTGATAGTTCTTATGTTATCTTAGCTAAAGAAGGAATCAAGCCTGATTATGTTTTTTCACTAGAAAGAGAAGATATGACTAGTGAATTTTTTAATAATGATTTTGGTGATTTTGATAAAAATATTTTATTTATCATTGCTTCTTTAACTCATCCTAAAACCATAGAATATTTAGAAAAAAACAATAGAAATTATATGCTTGTTTTAAGACCTTTATTTTTTGAAAGCAAACTTGGCTTAAATGAATATGGCTTTTTGGGAAATGGCATGAGTGTGGCTAATATGGCTTATGAATTAGCTGGTGCTTTAAGATTTGAAAATATTATTTTAATAGGACAAGATTTAGCTTATAGTGATGATGGTAAATCACATCCAAAAGAACATTTATATGGCGATCAAGGAGATGAAGAAATTGTTTATAAAACAATCTGCGCTTATGGAGGCAATGGAGAGGTAAAAACCCAACTTACATGGTATTTATTTTTAAAAAGCTTTGAAAAAGACATAGCTCTAGCTAGAGATATATTAAAAATCAAAACTTACAATGCCACAGAAGGTGGAGCGAGGATAGAAGGGACCATTGAAAAGCCTTTTAAAGAAATTTGTGAAGAGTTTTTAAAAGAAAAAATTGAAAAAAATATCATTCTAACAAAAGCAAAAAATCCACAAAAAAAATTAAAACAATGTAAAGAAAAACTCAACAAACAAATAAAACAAAGTGAAATTTTTATCAATGAATGTAAAAAAGCTATTAAAGAAAAAAATTTAGAAAAATTAGAAAAATTGAGATTAAAACTGTCAAAAAGTGATTTTTTTTCAGATATTTTACAAGCTAGATTTTTTCAAAATGAATGCGAAGCTTTAAAATATAAGGTTGAAAAAGAAAAAAATGTGGAGTTATTTTTAATGCAACAAATTGATTTTTTTGAAGAAATCATCTTGTATTTAGAAAAATACAATGAAACAATAAAAGAAAATCTCAAAAACTAAATAAGCGTATAGTTGCTATAAATAATAATTTTAATGTTTAGTATTAAATAAAATTTTTATAAAAAATGACGATTTTATTTCGATAAATAATAAGGACACACCAATGAAAACAGAAATTTTTAAAAAAAATATTAAAGCTTTAAAACATACCGAATATCAAACCTTAAAAAGAAAACTAAGTAGATTAAAAGAAGCGAAAGACTATATTTATGTTTTTGATAAAGATCCTTTAAATTGTAATATATGCTATAAGAATTTAAAAAATATCTATAAAGATCCTTTGAAAGAACTTCAGGAAAAACTTGAGTATTTTAACAAAAATTATGTACGTTATCCTTATTTATTTTTTTATGGTTTAGGAAATGGAATTTTTTATAAAAGCTTACTTGCTAATAAAGAACATAAAAAAATTATAGTTTATGAAAAAGATCTAGAACTTATATTTTTAATATTTAATATGATAGATTTTTCCAAAGAATTATCGGAAAATAGATTAGTTTTAATTCATACTAAAGAAATGAGTTATACAAAAGCTGACGCTATATGCTCTTTTTTAGATCTTTTTTTAAAAACTTATGATTTACATATTCACTCTTCTTTTTATGAGGATCAAAAGAAAGAAATTAAATATATTAGCGATTTAAATTTTAAAGCAATAAAAAGCATTGCTTTAAAAAGAGGAAATGATCCAATTGATGCTATGCAAGGTATTGAGCAATTTGTGTTAAACATCCCTAAGATGCTTACTCATCCAAGTTTTACAGAATTAAAGAAAAAAAGAACTAATAAAAGTCAAAATGCCATTTTAGTGGCCACCGGACCTTCTTTAAAAAAACAACTTCCTTTACTAAAAAAATATGCAAACAAAGCAACTATTTTCTGTGCTGATAGTGCTTATCCTATCTTGGCAAAAGCAGGTATAAAACCTGATTATGTTTGCATGCTTGAAAGAGATGATATTGTATCAAGATGTTTTGATAATGATTTTGGTGATTTTGATAAAGATATTACTTTTGTTTTAGCATCTTTAGCTCATAAAGATAGTATAAATTTTTTAGAAAAGAACAATAGAAAATACATTTTAGTTTCAAGATCTTTACCATTTGCTTATTCTGTAGGTTTGCATGATTTTGGCTATATAAGCGGGGGAATGAGTGTAGCACATTTAAATTATGAATTAGCGCTCTTACTTGGGCATAAAAATATCATTTTAATAGGCCAAGATCTAGCTTATAGCGATGATGGAAAATCTCACAGTGAAGGATTTTTATATAGCGATTATCATGAGGGAGAATTTGAAAGAGATAAAGATAAATTTAAAATTTTAGCATATGGTGGAAAAAGATATATTCAAAGCTCAGAAATTTGGGTTTTATTTAAACAAATTTTTGAAAATTTATTCTATAAACAAACAAAAGTAAAAATTTACAATGCCACAGAAGGTGGAGCGAGGATAGAAGGAACTATAGAAAAACCTTTTAAAGAACTATGTAAAACTCTCTTAAAAGAAGAACTAAAAAAACCTTTTCCAAAATTACACAAACTAAAACGCAAAGAAAGCGAAGAGCTTATGCTACAAACTTACAAACAAATCAAACAAAATATAAAAGCAAGTAGTACTTTTTTGAAAGAATGCAAAAAACTTCATAAAGAATTAAACAATAAAAGCAAAATACGCTATACTCTATATGAGCTAAATATAAAAATAGATAAAATAAAAGAAAAACTAGAAAGTAACAAATATATATTTTTAAGAGAAGTGATAAGCCCTTCTTTATTTCACCTAGAAAGTACTTTTTCAAAAATTTATGTCCATGCAATGCACAATGAAAGTGACAAACAAAACAAATTAGTTGCTTGGATTGAATCACATAAAACTTGGATAGAAGATATCACTGAACTAACCTTAGTGCAAGAGAAAGCTTTAAAAATAGCTATCATGCCTTTGCAAGATATTTTAGAAAAAAGAAAATTGATATAAGGTAAGGAAAATTTTCCTTACCTTTGGATTTATTGTAAAAGTTTTAGAACATTTTGCTGTACAGCATTAGCCTGACTCATAGCATAAGAACCACTTTGAGCTAAGATATTATACTTAGAAAAGTTTGCACTTTCTGCAGCAAAGTCTACATCTCTAATGGTTGATTCAGCTGATTTGATATTTACTTGAGTTACACTGATATTATTAAGTGTAGCTGTAATTTGATTTTGCACTGCACCGATATCTGCTCTAATAGCATCTAAATTTGCTGTTGCAGTTTCTACTACATCCATTACAGCCATTGCACCTTTTAAAGTAGTGACACCTGGTGTTTGATCTTTTCCAGCTATTGATGTGTCTAAACTAGCAAACTGAGAAGAGCCATCTCCGGTAGCTGTAAAGCCAAAAGCAACAGAAAAAGCGGTAACAAAAGCTAGGTTATTTTCATAAACTTGAGAATAGTTATGTCCACTTCCTATAGAAAAACCTGAACCTACACTCATTCCACTACCTTGTGAGTTCATAAATGAAACAGCATTTCCAAAGGTAACTATCATTTTACCACCACCTTTGTAAGCATTAAATCCCATAGCATCGGCAGTATGAGAATCTATTCTTCCTTTTGACTCTCTTAAAGATACAGAAGCTTGAGAAATCATATCAGTTGCACCCATACCTATATGGCTTAAGCCTGTTCCTGAAATCAAAATATCTTTACCATCATTTTTCACTAATGATAAACGACCATAGTTTTCATAGTCTTTTTTCAAAATACCAGAACCAGCACCCATATCACCTTCTATTTTAATACCTCTACCATCTCTTGAATTAAGTACTATTCTACCATTAGCATCTTTAGAGGCTTCTACACCTGTAGTATCTTTTACTGAGTTAATAGCTGCTACTAAAGCTCCGTTTTGATCACTATCTTGATATTCTATCCTACCTATTTTAACCCCATTAATAGCAAAATCATCGCTTGTAACACCAGCTTTCACAGGACCTACACCTGTAGTTTCTACTAAGAAATTTGCTCTAACACCTGTGATATCTGCTACTCTATTAATCTCTTCAGCTAAAGCTCCCATACCTGTTCCTACGGAAGTAGAAATCACTACAGGCTGGAATTTAAAATCATCTACACCATTATAGTTTTTAATGGTTAGCTGAGCTATACCGCTTTCTTTAGCTTGAGAACCTGTTTCAAATCTAGTAACACCGATTTTGCTTGATTGAGTTGGGCCTATGCTAGCTTTTACAGTTTGATTTGACTGAGCACCAATTTGAAATTCTTGATTAGTAAAATTTCCACTTAAAAGTTGCTTACCATTAAAAGCTGTAGTATTTGCGATATTATCAAGTTCTTCCATCAAACGATTAATATCAGCTTGAAGCATGTTTCTTGTTTTAGTGCTTTGACCATCTTGAGCAGCTTGAGTAGCTTTTACCTTAATGGTATCTAAGATTTTAAGTTGCTCATCCATAGCCTTATCAGCTGTTTGTAAAATACCTATGGCGTCATTACCATTGTTTATAGCCTGACCCAAAGTCGCAGCTTGAGATCTTAAGCTATCAGCAATAGCCATCCCTGAAGCATCATCAGCTGCAGAGTTGATTCTAAGACCTGAACTAAGTCTACCTAAAGATTTATCCAACTCTCTTGCTGTGATAGTTGAATTTGCGTGTGCATTCATTGCACCTATGTTGGTGTTTATTCTAAAACCCATTTTAAATCCTTTCAAAATATTGCTTAGCAATTTAAAAGCAATAAGTGTTCCAAGTTTTAAATTAAGAGTTTTAAATTAAGAGTTTTAAATTAAGAGTTTTAAATTAAGAGTTTTAAATTAAGAGTTTTAAATTAAGAGTTTTAAATTAAGAGTTTTAAATTAAGAGTTTTAAATTAAGAGTTTTAAATTAAGAGTTTTAAATTAAGAGTTTTAAATTAAGAGTTTTAAATTAAGAGTTTTAAATTAAGAGTTTTAAATTAAGAGTTTTAAATTAAGAGTTTTAAAAAACACCTTGAAAAATCAAGGTGTTTTGGATTTCTTTACTATTGTAATAATCTCATTACATTTTGCTGCACAGCATTAGCCTGACTCATAGCATAAGAACCACTTTGAGCTAAGATATTGTACTTAGCAAAGTTTGCACTTTCTGCAGCAAAGTCTACATCTCTAATGTTTGATTCAGCTGATTTGATATTTACTTGGGTTACGCTGATGTTATTAAGCGTAGCTGTGATTTGATTTTGCACCGCACCAAGATCAGCTCTAATAGAGTCTAGGTTAGTAATAGCAGTTTCAGCTATATCCATTACAGCCATTGCACCTTTAAGTGTAGTAACACCAGCTTGTTGATCTTTAGCAGCTATATCTTTTACAGTAGCATCACTATGTCCAAAATTAGCAAACTGAGAAGAGCCATCTCCGGTAGCTGTAAAGCCAAAAGCAACAGAAAAAGCGGTAACAAAAGCTAGGTTATTTTCATAAACTTGAGAATAGTTATGTCCACTTCCTATAGAAAAACCTGAACCTACACTCATTCCACTACCTTGTGAGTTCATAAATGAAACAGCATTTCCAAAGGTAACTATCATTTTACCACCACCTTTGTAAGCATTAAATCCCATAGCATCGGCTACGTTGGTGTCGATATTTCCTTTTGATTCTCTTAGTGAAATAGATGCTTGAGAAATCATATCAGTTGCACCCATACCTATATGGCTTAAGCCTGTTCCTGAAATCAAAATATCTTTACCATCATTTTTCACTAATGATAAACGACCATAGTTTTCATAGTCTTTTTTCAAAATACCAGAACCAGCACCCATATCACCTTCTATTTTAATACCTCTACCATCTCTTGAATTAAGTACTAATCTACCATTAGCATCTTTAGAGGCTTCTACACCTGTAGTATCTTTTACTGAGTTAATAGCTGAAATTAAAGCTCCGTTTTCATCACCATCTTTATAATCAACCTTACCTATTTTAACACCATTAATAGCAAAATCATCACTTGTTGTTCCAGCTTTCATAGGGCCTGCACCAGTAGTTTGAACTAAGAAATTTGCTCTAACACCTGTGATATCTGCTACTCTATTAATCTCTTCAGCTAAAGCTCCCATACCTGTTCCTACTGAAGTAGAAATCACTACAGGCTGGAATTTAAAATCATCAATACCATTGTAGTTTTTAATGGTTAGTTGAGCTATACCGCTTTCTTTAGCTTGAGAACCTGTTTCAAATCTAGTAACACCGATTTTACTTGACTGAGTAGCCCCGATGCTAGCTTGGATAGTTTGGTTTGATTGAGCACCGATTTGGAAATTTTGATTAGTAAAACCACCACTTAAAAGTTGCTTACCGTTAAAAGAAGTTGTATTTGCGATATTATCAAGTTCTTCCATCAAACGGTTAATATCAGCTTGAAGCATGTTTCTTGTTTTAGTGCTTTGACCATCTTGAGCAGCTTGAGTAGCTTTTACCTTAATGGTATCTAAGATTTTAAGTTGCTCATCCATAGCCTTATCAGCTGTTTGTAAAATACCTAAAGCATCATTACCATTACTAATTGCTTGACCTAAAGTATTAGCTTGAGATCTTAAGCTATCAGCAATAGCCATCCCTGAAGCATCATCAGCTGCAGAGTTGATTCTAAGACCTGAACTAAGTCTACCTAGAGAATTTTCTAACGCTCTTGAATTTAAGTTTGCATTAGCTTGAGCATTTAAAGATGCTACGTTAGTATTTATACGAAATCCCATTTTAAATCCTTTTAAATAAATTCAACCGCTTCCATGCAGTTGTTTAAGCTATATCGAAATATAGAAAAAAAAATTTATACTCTTAAAATATTTTATTTATGAATTAATGCAGATTGTTTATTTAAAAACCCATCTAAGCAAAAAATTTAACTTTTTTTTATACACTTTTACTAATTTTAATCCTCACAAGGAAAATAATGAAAAATTTAATCATAGTAGAATCACCTGCTAAAGCTAAAACCATAGGTAATTTTTTAGGTAAAGACTATGAAGTGATAGCCTCTAAAGGCCACATTAGAGATTTACCTAAAACTAGCTTTGGTATAAAAATAGAAGATGAAAATTTTAAACCTGAATATAGAATTTCAAATGATCATTCAAGCTTAGTAAAAGAACTCAAAGAAAAGGCTAAAAAAGCTAAAACCATATACCTTGCAACCGATGAGGACCGCGAGGGTGAAGCCATAGCTTATCATATAGCTAAGGCTATTAATAAAGACGAAAATTCCCTGCCACGCATAGTTTTTCATGAGATCACCAAAAGTGCTATAGAAAATGCTTTAAAAAACCCAAGATCTTTAAATGTAAATAGCGTCAACGCCCAACAAACCAGGCGCTTGCTTGATCGTATAGTAGGCTATAAACTAAGCCCTTTACTCAATCAAAAAATTCAAAAAGGCTTAAGCGCAGGGCGTGTGCAAAGTGCAGCTTTAAAAATCATCGTCGATAGAGAAAGAGAAATCAAAGCCTTTGTTCCTTTGAAATACTTTAGTATAGATATGATTTTTGAAAAAGACTTACAAGCTGAATTAGTTGAGTTTCAAAATCAAAAGATAGAAAAACTAAGTCTAACTAATGAAGATAGAGCCAAACTCATCTTTGAAACTTGTAAAAATGCTAGTTTTAAAATAAAAGACATAGAAAGTAAAGATAGAAAAATAGCCCCACAAGCACCTTTTATGACCTCAACCCTACAACAAAGTGCGAGCAATCGCCTAGGTTTTAACCCTAAAAAAACCATGATGATTGCCCAAAAACTTTATGAGGGCGTAAAAACTCATCAAGGCATTATGGGTGTGATCACTTATATGAGAACTGATAGCTTAAACATCGCAAAAGAAGCCTTAGAAGAAGTAAGAAAACTCATCAAAAATGATTTTGGCAAAGAGTACTTGCCAAGCAAGGCAAATATTTACACCACTAAAAGCAAAGGCGCCCAAGAAGCGCATGAGGCTATAAGACCGACTAATCTTAGTTTTACTCCAAAACTTGCAAGTGAGTTTTTAGAAAAAGATGAAGCAAGATTATATACTTTAATATATAATCGCTTCCTAGCTTCACAAATGAATCCTGCTATATCTCAAACTCAAAATGTCTATGTAAAATCAAATGAAGCAAGTTTTAAAATAAGTGGTAGAAAAATTTTATTTGATGGACATTATAAAATATATGGAGATATGGACAAAGATAAAATTTTACCTAATTTAAAATTAGAAGATACATTAAATATCCAAAATATAGAATTAAACTCACATTTTACCGAACCACCTTCAAGATACTCTGAAGCTGGGCTTGTTAAAAAGTTAGAAAATCTTGGTATAGGACGCCCTTCAACTTATGCTCCAACCATCTCTTTACTTAGTGCAAGAGAATATGTGCATATAGATAAAAAACAAATCATACCTAATGAAATAGCCTTTGTTGTAACAGAAGTTTTAGAACAAAACTTTAGTGATATAGTAGATAGTGATTTTACTTCTAAAATGGAAGATAAACTTGATATCATTGCAGAAGGTAAAATGGACTGGCAAGAGGTTTTAAGAGAGTTTTATTTTCCTTTTATGAGAAAAATTGATGAAGGTAAAAAAAATATAAAAAGTCAAAAAACTTTTACAAAATTAGATGAAACCTGCCCTGATTGTGGTGGAGAGCTTGCTATAAGAAAAGGAAGATATGGAGAATTTATAGCATGTTTAAATTTTCCAAAATGCAAATACTCAAGAAATTTAAAACAAGAAACACAAAATGAAGAAAAAAGCGAGAAAAAACTCAATACCATAGGCGTAAAATGCCCAAGCTGTCAAGAAGGCGAGATCGTGGAGCGTTTTTCTAAGCGTGGTAAATTTTATGGCTGTAGTGCCTACCCAAAATGTAACTATATAAGCAAATACAAACCAAGTGAAGAAAAATGTGGCGAATGTGGCGAAACTTTGATCATCAAAGAGCTTAAAAAAGGCACATTTTTAGAGTGCTTAAAATGCAAAATCAAAAAGGAAGTTGAATAAAAAATGAATTTTCAAACTAAAAAAAATAGTTTAGAAAAAATTCATGCCGATATAGTTTTAAGTATAGGAGTAAATTGTCGAGTGGCGTATTATCTAGAAAGCTACAATTTAAGAAAAATGGCAAATCCTATAGATTGGATGATGGAATTCGATCTAGAAGCTGTATATGAATTATTTAAAACTGATTTTAAAAATTTTTTTATAAACTTTTCAAAAGAAGGGGTGTTTAACCAGCAATATTTAAAGATTAAAGATTTAAAAACCAATATGGTTTCAATTCATCATTTTAACCATAGTGATAAATTAGAAAAACAAGTACAAGAATTTAATTCCCAATCTATTAGACGTTGGCTAAAACTAAAAAATAAAATTGTAAATTCAAAAAACATAGTCTTTGTTTATAATGGAACTGATGAAGATAATATTACATCTTTTTTAACTTTAATTGCAACCTACTTTGGAATAGAAAAAAATTATTTCTTTATACAGGTAAAAAATAATCAAAATAAAAAATGGAATGAAATCGAAATTAACCAGTATGAAATTACAAAGAACATTAAATACTATCAATATATAGGAAATGATATCAATATTACCAATAATAGTGAAAATTTTTGGCAAGGGAATCAATTTCTTTGGGGAGAAGTAATGAAAAACATCTCCTTGCTAGAAAATGAATTTTTCAAGGAAATAGTAAAATTAAAAGGGGCTGTCCAGATAGTCAAAAATCACCTATGCTATAAATTTGGAGAGACTACAATTTACCATTCAAAAGATTTTTTTAGTTATTTAAAGATTCCTTTTATGTTGTATTGTATATCTTTAGCTCATAAGGAAAAAATTAAAAATAAGGATAGAAATCTATCCTTGCCTTTAAGTGTGTATAGTGATTACCAAGAAGCTTTAGAAATTAAAAGAAGTTTCATCTATAAACTTGGTCAAACACTCATTGGTAGTTCAAATGATAACTTTATAAATAAAAACATTATAATTTGGCGTGAAATTTATAAACTAAGAAAAAACTTAAAAAAACAATTAATTAAAAATGATAAAATAAATCATCAAAAGGAAATCTAATGCAAATCATGCTTTGTGCTATATCTAATATAGCAAGTGGAGGATGTGGGGAGGACTGCAAATACTGCACTCAAAGTGCTCATGTGAAAACCAATATCAACAAATACAAAAGAAAAGATATAGACCAAATTGTTTTAGAAGCTAAAATAGCTAAGAAAAATGAGGCTTTGGGTTTTTGTTTAGTTACAGCAGGAGCTGGGCTTGACGATGAAAAACTTGAGTATGTGTGCAAAGTAGCCCATGCGGTGCAAAAAGAAGCAGAAGGACTTTTACTTATAGCTTGCAATGGCATAGCAAATTTAGAACAACTCAAAGAATTAAAAAAAGCAGGAATTTTTTCTTATAATCATAATCTAGAAACTTCTAAAGAATTTTTCCCAAACATTTGTTCTACACATACTTGGGAGCAAAGATTTCAAACTAATCTTTATGCTAAAGAAGCAGGTTTAATGCTTTGCTGTGGTGGAATTTATGGTCTTGGAGAAAGCGAAACTGATAGAAAAAGTTTTAGAGCAAGTTTAAAAGAGCTTGATCCTTTTTCCTCGCCTATTAATTTTTTCATACCAAATGAAAATTTAAAACTCAAGCAAGACTTATTAAATGCTGATGAGGCATTAAATATCATCAAAGATACTGAAAAAGACTTACCAAATGCACATATCATGGTAGCAGGTGGTAGAGAGGTAGTGTTAAAAGAAAGACAATATGAAATTTTTGACGCAGGAGCTAGTGCTATAGTAGTGGGTGATTATCTTACAACTAAAGGCGAAGAACCTAGCAAAGACATACAAAAACTAAAACAAATGGGATTTAGCTTTGCTAGCTCATGCCATTGATGCTCAAGCTGCTACGGATTTAAAAATTTTATTAGTCGTAGCAGGATGTTTACTAACTTCACCTTATATTGCTAAATTTTTAAAACTTCCACTTTCAGCCACTGAAATCATGCTTGGTTCTTTTATAGGGTTTTTGGGTTTTATAGGAGAAAGTGAGAATTTTAAGCTTTTAGCTAATGCGGGATTTTATTATCTTATGTTTATTGCGGGTATGGAGATTAATCTTAAAACCTTTTTAAACACTGAAAGAAGCTTGCTTAATAAAGCTTTTATCTACATTATACTTTTATATGCTTTTAGTATTTTAGCAGTTGAAAGTATAGATATTTCTTATATTTTTGTCATTATCATACCTGTTATGAGTGTGGGTTTACTTTCAACGCTTTATAGAGACTTTGGCAAAAACTGCGAGTGGCTTAATGTATCCATGGTGGTAGCAACTTTGGCTGAAGTTGTAAGCATAGTTTTGCTTACCATAGCTGCAGCATTTTTGGGCAAAGGAGCCGATCTTTTCTCACTCACTCAAAATTTATTATATTTAGTGGGATTTTTAGCACTTTGTATTTTTGGATTTAAATTTTTAGAAGTGCTTTTTTGGTGGTATCCACAACTTAAAACCATACTCATGCCTTGGCAAGATCAAAACGAAAAAGATATAAGATTTTGCATGGCAATTTTCATAGCCATAGTTGCGATTATGATTTATTTTAAACTTGAAGTTGCACTTGGAGCTTTTATAGCAGGTTCATTTATAGCTACTTTTTTTGATCATAAAAAAGACTTAGAGCATAAACTTTCTAGTTTTGGTTATGGCTTTTTAATCCCTATATTTTTCATCTACATAGGCTCAAGTTTTAAACTTCAAATGCTTTTAAACCCTCAAGTTTTACTCATAGCTTTTTCACTAACTGCCTTTATGATAGGACTAAGAATACTTTGTGCTATGACTTTTGTAAAAATACTTGGTTTAAAAAACACCTTTTTATTTGGCCTAAGTCATTCTATGCCACTAACCTTACTCATCGCAGTAGCTACGCTTTCTTATCAAACTAATATCATCACTCAAGATATATACTCAGGGCTAGTGCTTACTGCTTTATTTGAAGCAATTTTAGCCATTAGCTTGATTAAATTTATCAATAATCTTAGTAGAAAATAATTCTACTAAGTATTTATATAAAATTGCTATACTTTTTTTATGAAAAATTTAGACACACTTTTAGAATTAGCCTTAAAAGCAGGCAAGGAAGCCTCAAAAGTATTGCTTGAATATAAAGACAAAAATACTTTGTGGCTTAAAGATGATGATTCTCCGGTAGGTTTAGCTGATATAAAATCTAATGAAGCTATTAGTGAAATTTTAGCTTCAAGCGATATGGCTATATGCTCTGAAGAAAATATACTTTCTTATGAAGAAAGAAAAAATTTAGAGTATTTTTGGCTTATAGATCCACTTGATGGCACTAAATCTTATGCTAAAAAAGACAAAGAATATTGTGTTTTAATCACATTAATCCATAAAAACACCCCTATACTTTCACTCATAGGCGATGTGGAAAATAATGCGTTTTATTATGCACATACTTATACTAAGGTTTATAAAAATAATGAAATTTTAAATCTTAGTTTAGAGCAATACGAAAAGGTTAAAAATATAGCCCTTTACTCTAAAAATCATGATAATAATGAAGATTTTTTCATTCAAAATCATCTTGAAGGCATTAAGGTTTCATCTGCTTTGAAATTTGTATATTTACTTGAAGCAAAAGCTGGAATTTACCCGCGTTTTGGTGGTCCAAAAGCTTGGGATATAGCTGCGGGAGATTTTTTAGTCAAACAAAATGGCGGAATTTTATATGATTTTGATAAAAAAGCTCTAAATTATAATAGTCCTGATTTTAAACTTCCAAGTTTTATAGCTTTTGCTAAAAATGAATTTAAATTAAAAGGTTTTTGGTGAGATTTTTTTTGGTGTTTTTGTGTTTTTTAAGTGCTATTTATGCTAACTCTTTTGCAAATAAAAAAATCATCAAATTACAAAATAACGATGATTTTAGTATCATCAATCTTGAACAAAATATAAATTATGATAAACTCTCACACATTAACACCTTAGCTTTAGTGCCAAGCTATGAAAAAGAATATAATTTTTATTTTTCAAACTTAAAAATCGATGCTAAAACCATGGCAAAAGACACACTAAAAGCATTAAGTGCTATTTTAAATGAGCAAAATAATTTTGCCTTGCTTAGTCAAAAAGAAAATCAAACTTATATCAATAGTCAAAATATCTTGCAAAAAAATAAAAATTTCATCAATGCAAGCGAGTTTTTAGAATTTAATCGTTTTAAAAAGGCTGATTTTATTATTTTGCTAGATTTAAAAAGCATTCAAGCAAGCCAACAAAATTTCTTGCTTTTTTCCAATTTTGAAGTCAAAACTGACATAGAATACAAACTTTTTAATGCCAAAACAAAAAAATTAAAAGATCATAAAATCCTTACTATCAATACTCAATTTAGCACAAATGATAAAAATAAATCTTATCAAGAATTAGTCCAAGAAATAGCTACAATTGTTTATGAAGATATTAAAAATACTATATAATCACCACTTCTTCTTCTAAAACAATCCCAAATTCTTCAAAAACTCTTTTCTTAGCAAGCTCTATCAAAAACATCGCATCATCAAAACTAGCGTGTTTTTTATTGATTAAAAAATTTGCATGTTCATTACTAAACATCGCATCATTTTTACTAAAACCTTTAAGATTAACTGCTTCTATCAACCTTCCTGCATGATCGTTTTTGGGGTTTTTAAAAATAGATCCAAAACTAGCGCCTTTGGGTTGATTTTTTCTTGCATTTTTTAAAAGTTCATCTTTAACTGGGTCAAATCCATATTCTAAAAAAAACTTCGCACTAAACATTACTTCTTTAATAGGATTAAACCTATAAGCAAAAGCAATATTTTGTTTTAAAATTTCTTGATTAAAAGTGCAAATGCTGATTAAGTTTTTACTAATATCCTCATCTTTTAATCCTGCATTCATTTTTAAAATACCACCCAAAGTTCCTGGGATATTTCTTAAAAACTCAAAGCCTTTTAGGTTATTTTCTTTAGCAAAATGATATATTTTAAAAGATTTCACGCTAGAGCCTATCTCTAAAAACATACCTTTTTTATTTTGCTCTAAAATTTTAATATAATCAAAACTTTTCCCTAAAATTCCAAGTTTTTTGGATTTTGGAGAGATTAAAAGATTATTTGCCCCACCTATTAAAAAACCATCAAATTCACAAAGCCCTTCAAGTACTTGTACTTCAAAACTCTCGCCTATACGCACAGAAGAATACTTAGAAAAATCAATAATCATCGAATAAAACTTGGAATTTGATTTAAAATATTCGTTGTAAAATCAATCATAGAACTTATCATCCAAGGCATTAAAAATACTATCACCACAACAACAAGTAAAATTTTTGGCACAAAAGAAAGTGTAGCTTCATTAATTTGCGTTACAGCTTGAAAAATACTTATAATAAGCCCTGCGATAAGTCCTGCTAAAAGCATAGGTAAAGAAAGCATAAGTGTGATTTTAAAAGTTTGTACACCCAAGGCTACTAAAGTACTCTCCATATTTTCTCCTTAAAATTTAAATTCTATCAAGAATTTCTAAATTCTTCATACTCACTAGGTATAAGATAATCTTTGCTTTTTATTAATTTCTCATAAAATCCATGATTAAATCCAAGCTCAAAAAGCTTATCTATGGCATTGTATTGTTTATCATTCATATTTATAGAGTTTTTATTTGCATATAAATTTAAATACACTTCAAGTTTTTGTGCATCAACGCGTATTAAATTACGCTCTAAAAGCATGGAAGCTAAGATTTTTCTATTATGATCAGCTACTTCTACTGCTTTAATCAAATCTTTTTCAACCGCTATTGCATCACTAAGCGGTAAAGATCTTCTAAGCGCCATACCACCTAAAGGTAAAGGCAAATCATCTTTAGCCAATTCTTGCCAAATATCCCAAAGTTCAGCCTCAACACACAAACTAGAATCAAACTCTAAAATACTCTCATGTATAAGCACTCCTGCATCAACCTCATCTTCTAAAACAGCCTTTTCAATCTCTAAAAAATTCTTATAAACTATCCTAGCTTGTGGGTATTTTATGCGAAAGATTAAAGCATTAGTAGTATGCGCTCCACTTAAAGCAACTTTAAAATTTGACTTTAATTTTTTATCTTTTTTCTTAATAAGCTTTGGCCCATAACCCTCGCCAAAACTCACCGCAGTTTTTAATAAAGCATATTCGCTAGCTATTAAAGGATAAAGCGCAAAAGATATCGCACTAACATCGTATATATTTTCTAATGCAAGTTCATTTAAAGTTTGTATATCTAAAGCTGTATTTTCATATTCATAAGCATTTCCAACCCAACCAAATTTAACCGCCATATACATAAAAATATCATCAGCATCAGGAGAGTGTGCTACGCTAATTTTTTTATTCATTTTTTTCCTTGAAAAATTTAAAAAAGTATTTTAGCAAAATTCAAAATAAAAACTTATATTAAATTTCTTTTTGATACAATTTTAAACATATTATAAAAGGATTAACAAGCATGGATGATAATAAAAGAAAATCACTTGATGCAGCCTTAAAAAGTCTTGATAAAACCTTTGGAAAAGGTACTATTTTAAGACTTGGCGATAAAGAAGTTGAAAAAATTGATTCTATTCCTACAGGTTCGGTTGGACTTGATTTAGCTTTGGGTATAGGTGGGGTTCCAAAAGGAAGAATTATAGAAATTTATGGACCTGAAAGCTCAGGTAAAACTACACTTACCTTGCACATCATAGCAGAATGTCAAAAAAAAGGTGGAGTTTGTGCGTTTATCGATGCTGAACACGCTCTTGATGTAAGATATGCAAAAAATTTAGGTGTTGATACAGAAAATCTTTATATCTCTCAACCAGATTTTGGCGAGCAAGCCTTAGAAATCGTTGAAACCATAGCAAGAAGCGGGGCTATTGATCTAATAGTAGTAGATAGCGTTGCTGCACTTACTCCAAAAGCAGAAATCGAAGGTGATATGGGAGATCAACATGTAGGTCTTCAAGCAAGATTAATGAGTCAAGCTTTAAGAAAACTAACCGGTATCGTTCATAAAATGAATACTACTGTAATTTTCATCAACCAAATTCGTATGAAAATAGGCATGATGGGCTATGGAACTCCTGAAACAACTACCGGCGGAAATGCTTTAAAATTTTATGCTTCAGTGCGTTTAGATGTAAGAAAAACAGCTACTTTAAAACAAAATGATGAGCCTATTGGAAACCGCGTTAAAGTAAAAGTAGCTAAAAACAAAGTAGCCCCTCCTTTTAAACAAGCTGAATTTGATGTGATGTTTGGTGAGGGTGTAAGCCGTGAGGGCGAGCTAATAGACTATGGTGTAAAACTTGATATTATTGATAAAAGTGGTGCGTGGTTTTCTTATAAAGCTTCTAAGCTTGGTCAAGGTAGAGAAAATGCTAAAGCCTTTTTAAAAGAAAATCCAGCTATTGCAGATGAAATCACTCAAGCCATACAAAACTCAATCGGTATAGATAGTATGATTTTGGGCGCAAAAGAAGACGATGAAGGAGAAGAATGATGTTGATTGTTGAAGATTTAAGAGCTTTTGAAGTTTTAGACAGTAGAGGCAATCCTACCATTAAAGCTGAAATCATGTTAAGCGATGGTAGTGTAGGAAGCGCTATCGTTCCAAGTGGTGCAAGCACAGGAAAAAAAGAAGCTTTAGAATTAAGAGATAATGATGAAAGATTTGGCGGAAAAGGTGTTTTAAAAGCCATTGAAAACATCAATGGCACCATAGCTGAAAATATTATAGGGCTTGATGCATTTAATCAAACCCAACTAGATAATACCCTTTTAGAACTTGATGGGACAAAAAACTACTCTAACCTAGGAGCAAATGCAACTTTAGGAATTTCTATGGCAACAGCACGTGCTGCTGCTAATGCACTTGGGGTGCCTTTATATCGTTACTTAGGTGGAGCAAATGCAAGTGTATTACCTGTGCCAATGTGTAATATCATCAACGGTGGTGCGCATGCAAACAATAGTGTAGATTTTCAAGAATTCATGATTATGCCTTTTGGTTTTTCAAGCTTTAAAGAAGGATTAAGATCAGTTTGTGAAATTTATGCAGTATTGAAAAAAGAATTAGCTAATCTAGGTCACTCTACTGCTTTAGGTGATGAGGGTGGTTTTGCACCAAATTTAGCAAATAATACAGAACCACTTGATCTTTTAATGACTTGTATTAAAAAAGCAGGTTATGAAAATAAAATCAAACTAGCACTAGATGTAGCAAGTAGTGAGCTTTACAAAGATGGTAAATACCATTTAGAAGGTAAAGTTTTCTCAAGTGAAGACTTAATCGCGCGTTATGAAGAATTATGCGCTAAATATCCTATTTTTAGTATTGAAGATGGTTTAGCTGAAGATGATTATGAAGGTTGGATTAAACTCACTCAAAAGCTTGGTAATAAAATTCAACTTGTAGGTGATGATTTATTTGTAACTAATGAAGATATTTTAAAAGAAGGTATTATGAAAAATATGGCAAATGCTGTATTGATTAAGCCTAATCAAATCGGAACAATCACTCAAACTATGAGAACAGTAAGATTAGCTCATAGAAATAATTATAGATGTATCATGAGCCATAGAAGCGGGGAAAGCGAAGATGCTTTTATAGCTGATTTTGCAGTAGCGCTTAATACAGGACAAATCAAAACAGGAGCCTTAGCAAGAGGCGAAAGAACTGCTAAATACAATCGCTTATTAGAAATTGAACTTGATAATGATGAGTACTTAGGAGATAAACTCTGAGTGATTTATTAAAAGAGTATGATGAGCATTCCAAAAAAAAGGAAACTCGTCATCAACTCATCAAGACTATTGCTTTGTCATTTGTAGCTATTATTGTTGCTATGTATTTTGGTAATATGTTTTTTGGTAAATCTTCACTAGATGTGCTACTAACACTCAAAGAAGAGCAAAAAATTTTAGAAAAAAATATCATAACTTTAAAAGCTAAAAATGCCCAAGCCCAAAAAGAATATTTACAACTTTTAAGACTTAAGGGAGAAAATTCGCATGAGAATTAAATTTTTTATATTATTTTTACTTTCTTGTGTATTTTTAAATGCAAAGGATAATCCTTTTGATAATAATTCAGAACAACAAAACACTGAATTTGTAAAACTTAGTCCTTTTCAAAGACAAGATTTTAATTTTAATTCCGATGCGAGAATTTTAAAAAATATTACCATTACTTATATCAACCTTGATGGCTCTGAAGAACAAACTACCTTAGATATATATAAAAGCATTAACTGGCATGACACTTACTCATTTATAAAAACCAAAAGTCCAAATGTCGCGCCTATACTTGATGTATCTGTAACTGTGCCACAAAAACAAGGAAATAAAAACTCAAAAACAGAAGAAAACAACACCACTTTAAATATAGAAACACCACTTTTTAGTGGAAGTATTTATAATTTTATTTCTCTTGGCTTTTATAATAACAAAATCAATATCAAAACCCAGGATAAAATACTAAGACATCTGTCTATAGGAGATCCTACTAAAATTATTATAGATTTTGCTAAAAAACAAAATTTTAACACCAAAACACTGCAAGTTAATACAGCACAAGTTAGAAAAGTTGTATTTGGTTCACATAAAGGGTATTATCGTTTAGTTATATATCTTGATGGAAAATATAGTTATAAATATTCCCATAGTGAAAATTTACATACCTTTAGTTATCGCTAAGAGTTTTTAAACTCTTAAGCAAATCTATGATCATAAATAATCATTTGAAATCTTTGAGCTATCATTCTAGCTCTTTCTATGATAATACTTCTTGGTTCATCTTCAAAAACTTCTTGCAAACTCTCATCAAATAAATTAAGCCAAATATCAAAATATTCTCTTGGAAATGGAGGTAATTCATGATGAGCTCTCAAAGGTGAACCGCTATAGCTTGGATCGGCCAAAAACATCCCTGCCCAAAAACTTGCTATTTTTTCTTTATGTTTTTTCCAACTCTCATCATCTGTGCCGATTTTTTCATTAAAAATAGGTCCTAAATCCTTGTCTATTCTAACTTTTGCATAAAAAACATCCATAAGTTTTTTAATACCCTCATGATTAATAGTTTCAAATTTCATGCTTTTCCTTAAAAAATAATTTTGGCTTATTGTATTAAATTTAGAAATTAAAAATATAAACAAAAGTCAATTTTTAGTATAATTTTAAAAAACTAAAGAAAAACTATGACTTATACTATTTTGCCACCTAATCAATTCTTAGATGATTATGTCTTAAATGTACAATTACATCAATTAGCAAATATCTCTAAAAATGCTTATAAATTTTGGAAAAACATTCAAGCAGCACGTTATCAAGGTACAAGAGTGGTTTTTTTACACAAAAAAAGTATTTTAAAAAAACACCAACATCTTATACAAAAATGTGAAAATTTAAATGGCTATGTGCTAGCAAGTGCTTTTTGCTCATTTACAACCCTAGCTCCATCTCATTTAGTAGAAAAAAATAATTCTCAAATTTATAAAATCTTAGATATAAAAGAAGTGTGTGGAGTTAAATTTGTAAATTTAAAGGCATTTTACGATCTTTTAAAGCTAGATTATAATTATAATATTTACATCGAAAAATGCCATTTTTTTAGTCCTACTCCTTTGGAAAAGCGTATTAAAATCACTGAGAGTATGTGCGTTGGGTATTACTAAGATATTTAAACATCAAAGCAGAAAAAAGTGAGATTATAGCCATAGCTAGCATATAAAATCCTAAAGAAAAACGAGCAATATTTTCTAAATTTGCTAAAGCAATGGTGTGTAAGAATAAAGCAAGTTGCGGGGTAAAACCACCGGCTAATGCATAAGCTATATTATATGAAAAACTAAGTCCTGAAAATTTAATCTTAGCATCAAATACTTCACTCATCATTAAAGGACAAAAATTCATCACTCCGGCAAAAAAACAAGCACTTAAATAACACACACTCACTGTATTAAAATCAGGTGTTTTGGTATAAAGAGCATTAAAATAAAACAAGCAAGTTAAGAAAAATCCTAGTGAAAAAATCACACAAGCTTTCACTATGCCTATTTTATCAGCCAAAATTCCACTTAATATACAGCCAATTACAAGTACAACTATACCAAGCATTTGCATATAAGTTTGGACGCTTGCATCAATACTTAACATTTTTGCCATAAAAGAAGGTATGATTAAAATCATCACAACAATGCAAGCAGTTAAAACCCAAGTTATCAACATAGAAAGCACAACACCTAACTTGGCTTTTTTAAACACTTCTTTTAAAGGGAATTTTTCTAAGGCTTTATCTTTTTTCATTTGCTCAAAAACAGGAGTTTCTCTTAAAAATTTACGCAAATAAGCAGAAATAATCCCAAAAATTCCACCCAAGAAAAATGGAATTCTCCAAGCCCATTCATAAAGCTCTTCTTGTGTAAAAAATTTATTCATCATCAAAAATACAAAACTACCAAGTAAAATTCCACCTACCACAGAAGCTGTTAAAATTCCAAGATAAGTGCGTTTTTGACCCTTTGGAGCATGCTCAAATACAAAAACCCAAGCACCAGGCAATTCCCCACCTATAGCTATACCTTGACAAATCCTTACAAATACTAAAAATACTATACATAAATACCCTATACTTTCATAAGTAGGTATAAAAGCAAGTAAAAAAGTTGGTATAACCATCAGCAAAATACTAAGCATAAACATTTTCTTACGGCCAAATTTATCGCCAAAATGCGCCATTACTATACCACCAAGTGGTCTAGCTAAATATCCTGCAGCAAAAATCCCATAAGTATTAAACATTTGCCAAAATGGGCTTAAATTTTCAGGAAAGAAATTTTTAGAAATATAACTTGCAAAAAATACAAAAATGATAAAATCATAAAATTCTAAAGTCCCTCCCAAAGAAGAAAGACCTAAAACTTTTATATCTTTTTTACTAAGATTTTTACTCACTCTTAATCCATCTCATAAGTATCATCATCACTATAATCATCATCGTATTCATAATCATCATCATCATAATTATACGATCTTTGATTGTTTGCATAAGTATCTTCCTCTATTTCATCATACATTTCATCATCATAATTTTCAAATTCTTCATCATCATAAGCCATTATAAATCCTTTAAAATTTTTTAGTAGTATTTTAATATAAAAATATACATTTTGGTATAATTTTTCAAACTTTACTTAAGGAAAAATATGAATTTAACGCATTTAGATGAAAAAAATCATCCCAAAATGGTAGATGTAAGCCAAAAAGATATCACCCAAAGAGAAGCTTGTGCAAGTGGTAAAATATACATGAGTAAAGAAGCATTTGAAGCTATCATTGAAAATAAAGCTAAAAAAGGACCTGTTTTGCAAACTGCCATTACAGCAGCCATCATGGGAGCTAAGCAAACTTCAAATCTTATCCCAATGTGCCATCCTTTAATGATTTCAAAAGTACAAACTCACATAGAAGAAAACAAAGAAGAATGTTCTTTTAAACTTTTTGTAACCGTAAAATGCGAAGGAAAAACCGGGGTAGAAATGGAAAGTTTAACCGCTGTTAGCATTGGGCTTTTAACTATTTATGATATGGTTAAAGCTATTGATAAAAGTATGCAAATTACTGATATAGTTTTAGAAAGCAAAGAAGGAGGAAAAAGTGGTAAATATCTGCGATCTTAAAAAAGAACCTATTATAAACTATCCTACTTTTTGGGATTACAAAGTCGTTTTTGAAGCTGGGGTTGATGCTTTGGAAGTTTTTACTCAAATACTTAATGAAAGAGAATTTAAATATAAAATCTCAAATACTAGCAAACAAGGCACATACAAAAGTTATCTTTTAAGTGTTTATGTTGATAGCAAAAGCGATCGTTTAAATATTTTTAATCAATTAAAAAGTAAAGCCAAATTTGTATTATAAAAAAGGAAAAGCCATGAAAAATTTAGCCATTATTTTTGAAAATTCTCTCTTAGCTTGTGAAAAAAATGAAATTCCAAGCTTAATTAGCGAACTTGTTTTTAATCTAAGTTATAAAAAAATTAGTTTTGAAAATACTAGCAATGAAGAGCTTTTTGCCATCTTTTCTAAAGTATTAGAAAAACTTGAACTAATAAATGAAGAAAATATTTCTAAAATAATCCAAGGTATCATCAAAGCTAGAGTGGAAGAGGATAAAAAAGCATTTTTTGCTTATATTAACGAATATGGCAAATTAAAAGTAAAAATTGAAGAGCAAAAAAACACCATTAAACATAAAATTTGTGATAATTTTTTTGACTTAGAAAAAACTTTAAAAGATTTAAATTTAAATGAATTTAACATAAGTATTAATGATGCTATGCTTTATGATATAGAAATACTAGGTCTTTTAAAAGAAACTGCTGAAAGTGCTTTTATCACAACCTTAGAAAAAGGAGAAAATATAGAACTTACTTCTTGTGAGATTGCTAAAAATTTAGTCTTTAATGCAATTTGTGAAGGAAGTTTTGAAAAAGAAAGAATTTTGAAAATCTCTCAAGTAATTTTAAACGCAGCTTTTGAACTTGCTAATGAATCACAAGCCTTTGCTTATGATTTATGTATAGGAAGTATTTATGGAACACAAGAAGGGATTTCTTTGGCAATTGAAAAATTTAAAGCAAGCTTTGCATATAGTGCTTTAGAACATGATTTAAAAAATAAAGAAAAAGAACTCATAGACATAGAACAAGAATTTATTCAAATGCTTAAAAAAATATCATTAGAATTTAATAATCCTGTAAAAGATATACTCAAAGATTTATTAGAAAATAAATTTGACACTTTATTTGCCAAATTTAAACGCCTTATACAAGAAAATAGAGAACAAATCCTTATTAAAATAAATGAAATTAAACAAAATCCAAAAATTGATGATTTTAGTAAATTAGCACAAAATAAACTTAATAACCTAGCTAAAGAATTAAGCGAGCTTGAAAAACTTGCTAGTCATAAATATAAAAGTTTAGATAAAAACAATGCAAAAGAATTAGGAGTAAGATTGTGGGAAAAAGCTAAAAAATTAATTAAATATTAAAAAAATAAAAGATATTATTTTCCTAAAATTAACACAACAAGGAATTTAAATGACTAAAAGCCTTAATTTAACTACTAAAATGATATTGATTTTATCCTCTGTGATACTCATTGGCATAGGAATTTTATCAATAGCAATAATCACTAAAAGTCAGCAAATACTCAATAATGAAGCCCACAAACTTTTATTAAGTAGTGCTAATAGATACGCCAATGGAATTCAGGCTATTACACAAAACGCATATTCAACACTAGAAACAGCACAAGGTATTATTAAAAATTTTTCTAGCAAAGATAATGTTTTGGATATAGAAGAATTAAAAATTTTATTAAGTAATATGTTAGACTCAAATTCTTGGACTTATCTTGCATATATTCATCTTAACCAATACCACGACAATAGTCCTTTAAATCTTACTCCATCTGGAAAGTTTTTACTACTAGCAAAAGATGAAAATCCGCAACAAAAAGGATCAATTAAATTTATTCAAGCTGAAGAAATAATTTTGCAACAAAATTCTTTTATAAAAGCTTTACAAACTCAACAACCTGCAATTGGGAGACCTAAAGATTATTTTATAGATGGAGAAAAAATATATCTTGTAAATATTGCCTTACCGGTTATTGGAAGAAATAATGAAACAATTGGTGTAATAGGTATGCTTGTACGCATTGACTTACTAAGAGATGAATTAAATGATCCAAACAAGAGTTTATTTGCAAATGACCAACGCTTATTAATTTCAAGCGATGGTTTAATCATATCTAGCCCAAAAGCAGAATATATTGGAAAAATTATCACAGAAATTAATCCTCATCCTAGTGCAAAAACAATATTAGAGATGCAAAACACCAAAACTAATGGCTTATTTACTTTTATACCTGCATCAACAAAGAAAGAAAATTTTGCTCAACTTATAAATTTTAATCTTTGGGAAGGCTCTAATGAATATTGGAGTGTTGTAACTATCGCACCTAAAAAATCTGTGGAAAGTCCAGCAAATTTGCTAGCTTTTATTATATTTATAATCTCAACCATTGTTCTTTTTGCGATTATTATTACTGTTTATTTTTATATAAAAAAAGGGATTATTGAAAAAATTCATAAACTCCAAACC